>JACCZP010000022.1 GCA_013695885.1 Thermoleophilaceae bacterium
CATCACTCGCGGAGTGGACGCGGCGGCCAGCTCCCGGTAGCCCTCGATGTCCTCTGCGCCGTGGCGGGTCGGGCGCCACATGCGCGGCGACTGATTGAAGATCTGGATGGCGTCGGCGTCCCACTCCACTCCGCGCTCGTGCGCTCGGCGCAGTCCGCCGGAGGTGGAGACGTGGGCGCCGATCAGCATGCCGGAGGGAAGACCTAGCATGGACCGGTGTCCTCCGCGGTGAGAGTTCGGTTCGCGCCCTCGCCTACCGGTGCCCTGCACATCGGCGGGGCCCGGACCGCGCTCTACAACTGGCTCGTGGCCCGCGGCCGGGGCGGGACGTTCGTCCTGCGCATCGAGGACACCGACCGGGAGCGCTCGACGCCCGAGAACGTGGAGCAGATTCTCGACGCCCTCCGGTGGCTCGAGCTCCACTGGGATGAGGGGCCACACTCCCAGTCCGCCCGCGCGGGCCGCCACCGGGAGGCCATCGACCGGCTGGTGAGCGAGGGTCGTGCCTACGAGGACGAGGGTGCCGTGCGGCTGCGGGTGCCCGACGAGGGCTCCACCGTCGTCGACGACGCGATCCGCGGAGAGGTCCGCTTCGAGCACGCCGCCATCGCCGACTTCGTGATCGCGCGCTCCGACGGCTCCCCGCTCTACAACCTCGCGGTCGCGGTCGACGACCTCGACATGGGGATCACCGACGTGGTCCGTGGGGAGGACCATCTCTCGAACACCCCGCGGCAGGTCCTGATCCTCGCCGCCCTCGGGGCCGCGCCTCCGCGCTACGCCCACCTCCCGCTCCTCCACGGCAGCGACGGCAAGAAGCTCTCCAAGCGTCACGAGGCGGCCTCTGTGCAGGAGCTCCGCGACCGGGGCTACCTGCCCGCCGCAGTGCGCAACTACCTCGCGCTGCTCGGCTGGGGCTTCGACGCCGAGACCACGTTCTTCACCACCGAGGAGCTGGTGGAGCGCTTCTCGCTCGACCGGGTCTCGCGCGCGCCCGCGGTCTTCGACGAGAAGAAGCTGCGCTGGATGAACGGCCGCTACCTGCGTGAGCTCGCCGTCGAGGATCTGACGCGGATGCTCGAGGAGCGCATCGGTCGCCGGGGGCTGGCTCCCGCCGTGGCCATCGCCCAGGAGAAGATGCAGACCCTGGAGGAGTTCTGGCCGCTGGCCGGCTTCCTGCTCGAGCGTCGCGAGCTCGACGAGCGGGCCTGGGCCAAGGTCATGCGCGACGGCGCCCCCGAGCGGCTGGTTCGCGCCCGCGAGGCGCTCGCCGGGGTCAAGCCGTTCGCAGAGCCCGAGATCGAGGCTGCGCTGCGGGGCCTCGTCGAGGAGGTCGGGGCAAAGCCTGGAGAGGTCTTCCAGCCCGTGCGGCTCGCGATCAGCGGCACTTCGATCTCACCCGGCATCTTCGAGTCCGTCGCGCTGCTCGGGCAGGAGGAGACTCTGGCGCGCATCGACGCAACGCTCGCGCGGGTCTAGCGCGCGGCTCTCGTCTGGACGCGTGGGGACGCTCAACCCCGTAGCCCTCCATGCCGATCAAGGAAGGACGCTACCCGTGCCCGAGGACCCCCTTGAGATGAGCTTCTCCACCCCAGCGGCTGAACCCGACCGCACGTCGGGCGCCGGCTATGAGGGCGCTTCCGGCTCCGGCTCATCTGGATTCGTCCCGCAGCGGGAACATCCCGAGGCCATCGGATCGTCTGCCGACGTCGGACGCCGCCACAACGAGGGCCACGGCCGCCGCCTGACGCATGCCTTCGAGGCCCTCGAGGCCTTCCCGGCGCTCGCGATCTCGCGCAACCGTGTGCTGCGGGTGATCGGCGAGGAGACCTCGGACGCAGCCGATCTCGCATCTGCCGTCGAGTCCGACGTGGCGCTGGTGGTGGCCGTGCTGCGGATCGCGAACCGGATGAAGACGCCGAACGCCGGCCGAATCGCGGGCGTGCCCGATGCGGTGGAGGTCTTGAGCCCCGCGGGCGTCGAGGCGCTCGCCGCGCGTACCGCGGTATACGACTTCTTCGAGCGCACGCCGGTGTGGGACGCCATGCCGGAGCGCTTCCGGCTCCACGCCGTGGCCACCCAACGCGCCGCCGACCGTCTGGCACAGTCGGTCGACTGGCCCGATCGCGACGAGCTGCTGGTCTCCTCGCTCCTGCACGACGTCGGCAAGCTGGTGCTCGTCCACGCCTACCCGGGCTACCCGGAGAAGGTCCACGCCAAGGCGCGCACGCCCGAGGAGCGCGTACACCGCGAGCGCCGCGAGCTCGGCGTGGACCACGCGCTGGTGGGCGGGGTCCTGGCGCGCCGGTGGGGCCTGGCCCAGCGGCTGGCCGCGGCCATCGAGTCGCACCACTCCCCGAGCGTCGAGGGAGAGGCGGCCCTGATCTGCCTGGCCGACATGCTCGTCCACTACGGGCACGGGGCGGCGGTGGACCCGGCGGAGATGCTCCGCGTGGCCCGCGTCGTCGGGCTCGACCCCCCGGCGCTGCGCGACCTTATCTTCGAGCTGCCCTACGAGGCCAAGCGCCGGCCTCGCCGCGTCGAGCCCTCACCTCTGTCCGAGCGCGAGACCGAGGTCCTCAGGCGACTCGCACAAGGCAAGGTCTACAAGCAGATCGCGCTCGAGCTCTCGCTGTCGCCCAGCACCGTGCGAACCCACCTCCACAACACCTACGCGAAGGTCGGCGCCGTGGACCGGGCGCAGGCCGTGCTGCTGGCGACGGAAAGAGGCTGGATCTAGCCGCTGGCTACCTGACCACGAGCTCGCGCCGGCCGAGGTCCCAGGCCACCTCGCGCTTGCCCGCCCGTAGCCGCGCGGGCCAGGGTGAGGCAGACCGGTCGCGGGGCTGTCGCGGTCCCGTAACGCTCGTCACGTAGGTGCCGCCTTCCGCCACGGGGTCGCGCACGAGATCGCAGTAGGCCCCGATATGCAGGGACAACTTGCACCTCTCGGATTCGCTGGCGTCGGCGTTCTCGGGGGATTGCAACAGGACATGCCCCCGACGACGACCGACCAACGACGTCAGCGGGTCCGCTGCTCGGCCACCGGGGCCCGGCGCCGCAACCCGAGCTTGAGCCGCCCGAGCGCCGCTGCCGAGGCGCCCGCCGCGTCGATCACCACGTCGACGCCCGAGCCGCTGCGGCCGGCGACGAAGCCCTGGTGCCACTCGTCGGAGATCGCGTAGGCGATCGTGACGAGCAGCGCGAGGGCGACCGCGCGGGGGAGAGGTACGCCGAGGGCGACCGCCACCCGCCACCAGCAGGCGCACAGCAACGCGTAGACGGCGGCGTGCGCGATCTTTCGGGCGACGAGGTCGGCCAGCCCAAGACCCGTCGAGAGGTCGGGCTGGGCCGAGAGCAGGAAGATCACCGCCATGAGGAGCGGCGGCCAGAGCCAGGGATCGACGGCCCGGACGAGGCGCACGGACTTAACCTAGACGCCGTGCTGGCCATCACCGCCCGCTCCCCCTATGCCCTGCGCGCGCTCACCGAGCTCGCTCGCGCCGGAGGCTCGGGCCCGCTCCCGATGGCCGAGATCGCCCGCCGCCGGGAGATCCCCGTGCAGTTCCTAGAGGGCCTCTTCGCCACGCTGCGTCGTGGCGGCATCCTCCACTCCCAGCGCGGAGTGAAGGGCGGCTACTCGCTCGCTCGCCCGGCGACGGAGATCACCGTGCTCGAGATCGTCGAGCTGTTGGAGGGCGACCTCGCGTCCGAGGCCGAGCGCTCCGGGCCGATCTGGAGCGAGTCGGTGGGCGCCCTGCGCGCCGTGCTCCGCGCCACCACGCTGGCCGAGGTGGCCGAGCGCGAGGAGCGCGAGGCCGGGGCCAGCATGTACTACATCTAACCCGCTCTCTGCGGTGTACAGGACCGTCCTGGGTCCGAGGAGGCGGCGGGGTCTACGTGCCGGCTCCCACTTGCTTGCCGGAGGAGACAATGGCATGCTCCGACGCTGGGTGCGGGGGCTCATTCCTGCGAGAGGGCGGCTGGTTGCGTACGGGGTCGTGCTGACCTGCGCGCTTCCGGGCTGCGCCGGTACCGGCTCGTCCGGAGGCGAGAGCGCGCGCGTCACCGACGTCATCGATGGGGACACGGTCGAGGTCGAGCGCCTCGGGCGGGTGCGGCTGATCGGAGTCGACACGCCGGAGAGGGGGCGCTGTGCCGACGACGCCGCCACCCGCTTCACGCGGGACCGCCTTCTGAACAAGGTCGTCAAGTACGAGCTCGGCGAGGAACCGAGGGACCGCTACGACAGGACGCTTGCCTACCTCTCTCGGGACGAGCAGATGCACAACCTCGCGCTGCTCACCGAGGGCTACGCCACCGTCCTGACGATCCCCCCGAACGACAAGTACGAACCGGACTTCGAGGAGGCCGAACGTGAGGCCGAGGCCGCCGACATCGGCGCGCTCGCGACCTGCGACCGCAACCGACGTCGCGCTGCCTTGCGACGCGAGAGGGAAGCGGAGAGGGCCGGAGACGCGGCGATCATCCGGCGACAGCGCGCGCGGGCGGCGAGGCGGGCGGCTCGGGCGGCGGCGCGCCGGGATCGGGCTACGCAGCGGCGCCGAGAGGAGCGCGCCCTGGAGGAGGAGTTCGCTCCCGGCCCGGACGAGGACAGCGGGGGCGGTAGCGGGGGCGGAGGAGGTGGCGGTGGCGGCGACCGCGGCGGAAGCTGCCTCCCCTCGAGCGCGTGCCCCGGCAAGCGGGACGGCGATGGGGACGGGTGCTACTGCGAGTGATCCTCCGAGCCAGCGCGGCACAGCCCCCCTCCCGGTAGGGTCCGTCGATGATCGACGTCCGCGCCCGCGTCGCGGTGCTCGCCTCCGGGGCGGTGGTTCTCGTGGCCGTCCTCACCATGCTCCTCGGGTCAGCGCTGCGTTGGGTGCCGTGGCCAACGGCGCCGCTGCCCACCGCCGTCGAGCGGCTGCTTACGATCGACCCGCTGCTCGACCCGGGGCGCTTCGCCACGACGTCCGCGGCCGAGGCTCCCAACCCGCTCGGCGAGCTTCGCCGAGCTCTGCGGACGGGCGGGTTCGACGACGGCGCGCGCGGTGGCATCCCGCGGCTGTTCGTCGCGACACGATCGGCCGGCGCCGTCGGGTCGGACCGTGCGGATCGCTCGAGGAGGAGACGCGGCGTCCGGGGTCGGGACCGGGACGGCGGCGCCTCGGCGCGCCCCGGCACTCCCATCTCGGTCGAGGAGGCGGCGGAGGACGATCCGGACGACAGCGGGAACCGGCGGGGCGACGGAGGCGATGAGGACGCCCGCGACGACGACGACGGCGGTTCCTCGGGCAACGGAGGGGGCAGCGCCGTCAGCGACGGCGATGACGCGGGCGGCAACGGCAACGGCAAGGCGGACGCGGGCAACGGGAACGGCAGGGGTGACGGAAGCGCCGGCAACGGGAACGGGAACGGCAAGAACGGAACCAACGGCAACGGCAAGGGCGGCGGAAACGCCGACGAGAACGGGGGCGCCTCCCGCCCCCCTCAGGCCCGATCCAGAGGCGGCGGCCAGGACGACGACGACTGAGCGCCGGCCCTCTCGCGAGGACTCGCGCACCGCTACGGTCTCTCTCGTGGCCAGCGCCC
Source organism: Thermoleophilaceae bacterium (assembly GCA_013695885.1). Classification (GTDB taxonomy): domain Bacteria; phylum Actinomycetota; class Thermoleophilia; order Solirubrobacterales; family Thermoleophilaceae; genus JACCZP01. Next base: position 5,593 of record JACCZP010000022.1, read on the forward strand.
CCAGTCGAGCGCACACGCAGCATCCCTCG
>JACCZP010000234.1 GCA_013695885.1 Thermoleophilaceae bacterium
CGGGCCGGGGCAGAGAGCGGTGATCGTCACGCCGGTGCCGCGCACCTCCTCGTGCACGGCTTGCGTGAACGAGAGCACGAACGCCTTGCTCGCGCCGTAGGTGGCCTGGAACGGGACCGGCTGGAACGCGATGAGCGAGGCCAGGTTCAGCACCGCGCCGCGCCTGCGCTCGACCATCCCCGGCAGCCAGGCGCTCGTCAGGGCCACCACCGCCTCGACGTTGGTGCGCACCATGCCGGTCTCCCCTTCGCCGTCGAGCGCGTGGAACGTCCCGCCGCTCCCGAAGCCCGCGTTGTTGATCAGGATCTCCACGGTCAGGCCTCGCTCGGCCACCTCACCGATCAAGCGCGCTCGCCCCTCGGGCTCGGCGACGTCGCAGCCGAAGGTCTCGGCGCGTACGGCATGGCGCTCGGCCAGCTCCTCCGCGAGCTCCCGCATGCGGTCCTCCCGCCGGGCCACCAGGGCCAGGTCGTGTCCCCGGGCGGCCAGCTCGCGGGCCATGTCGGCGCCGATCCCCGAGGAGGCGCCGGTCACGAGGGCGGCGCAGCTCGGGCCGGGTGGAGGCAGGGCCACCGTCAGACCCCCGCCACGAGCCGGCGGCGCGCGAGCGGCTGCGCGAGGCGCAGGCCGGTGAGCAGACGCAGCCGTTGCGCGGTGCCGAGCGCCGAGGACACCGCCGCGAGCGGGGAGGAGTCCGAGCCGTCGAAGGTCCCGCCGTCGATCAGGTCGCGGTACCAGCCGGCCGTGGCCTCGAGGGTCTCGTCGAGGGAGCGGGCCGAGTACCCGAGCTCGCGCTCGGCCTTCGCGGAGGTGAAGCGCCAGTCCTGGGCCATGAGCTCGTATCCCTGGGCGGAGAGCGGACCGGGAAGGGACAGAGTCTCGCGGACGCGCGCGAGGACGGCGATCTCGCCGGGCAGGACCATCACCGGGTGCCGCACTCCCGACACTGCGGCCAACCGGTCGATCATCTCCGGCCAGGTCCGGTTGACCCCGCCCAGGATGTAGCGCTCCCCCGGCTGTCCCCGGTCCGCGGCGAGGAGGTGGCCCGCGGCCACGTCGGCCACGTCCACGAAGTTCATCGGGGCGTCGATCACCGCGGGCAGGCGTCCACGGAGGTAGTTGCCCACGATTCGAGTCGAGGTCTCGCCCGGCTGGGAAGGGTCGACCGGGACCCCGAGCACGTAGGCGGGGTTCACCACCACGACGTCGACTCCGAGGCGCCGCCCGGCCTCGAGCGCCTCGAGCTCGCCCTGGTGCTTCGAGTCCGGGTAGAGCAGGCCGAGCCACTCCTCGGGGTACTCGGTCCCCTCGTCGGCCGGCCCGCCGCCGGAGGCGGTGCCGACGGCCGAGATCGTCGAGGTGGCGACCACGCGTCCGACCCCCTCCGACGCCGCGGCCTCCACGGCGATGCGCGGGCTGCGCGCGTTCATCGCCCACACCCGCTCCGCCGGGCTCGAGGCCACGTACCCGGCGGTGTGGAAGAGCACGTCGGAGCCGCGCACCGCCCTGCACATGTCGTCGAAGTCGAGCACGTCGGCCTTCGAGCGCTTGAAGGTGACCCCGGGGAGGAGGGCGAGCTTGTCGGGATCGCGGTAGACCACCCGCACCTCGTCGCCACGCTCGTCGAGCAGGCGAGCGACGTGGGCCCCGAGGAAGCCCGTCGCGCCCGTCACACACGCCTTCATGCCATGAGTCCCTCTTGGTCGACAGGACGTCGAGCGCACGGTGGCGCCGGCGCCGGGGTCGCGGACACTACGGCGTGACGGGAATCACGTGGGCTCTCCCTGGGCCAGGCCGCGTACAGAGAGCATGAGCCCTTACTGGATTCCCGCCTTCGCAGCAATGCTCGTCGTCCTCACCCTCGTGATCGTCATGCGCATCGTGTCGATCCGGTCTGGCGGCGTCGGCGGCAAGACCACACCGTTCGGGGAGGACACCCGCACGCCGCTCGGCGCCACCGACGAGGGGTCCGACGCCCCGCCCTCCCGAGAGCGGGTCGCGTAGATGGGCAAGGTCACCACCTCGATCGACATCGACGCCTCGCCCGAGGACGTCTGGGCCGCGGTCACCGACCTCCCCCGCCTCCGCGATTGGGTGACCATCCATGGACGGCCAAGAGCGTCGAGGAGAACGAGCGCCTCGAGTGGGAGGGCAAGGGCCCGGCCGGCACGAAGGCCGGGACCGAGTATCGCCTCTCCGAGCACGACGGCGGAACCCGCTTCGACTACGAGAACGAGTTCGAGCTGCCGGGCGGAGCGCTGGGCCGGATCGCCGGCGGGGCGGTGGACTCGCGGA
>JACCZP010000041.1 GCA_013695885.1 Thermoleophilaceae bacterium
ACGGTGAGCCGTCCCCCCTCGAGCCGGGTCTCCTCCCCGAGCCCGACCTCGTCGACCTCGTGGACCAGGCGCGTGAGGCCGGGGCGCGTCTCCTCTCCGCTGTTGTCGTTCCCGCTCACGTCACCCCCCGTCTGTTCTTTATATCCGGAAAAGACGCGGAGGAAACGCTTCGGCTGCACGGAGCGGCGAAGGAATCGAACCTTCCAAGCGCGGGGCTTCCGCGCCCTGCCGGTTTTGAAGACCGGATGGGCCACCAGACCCCTGCCACTCCACGCCGGAGGCTAGAGCGACTCCCGCTACCGTTGTGCCATCGACGTGCTCCGCTTCAGTGAGCGTCCCCGCCTCCGCGCGCCGATACTCGTGTGCGCGTTCAGGGGATGGAACGACGCCGGCGAGGCGTCCACCGCCGCGCTCACCTTCCTGAGGGAGTCCTTCGGCGCCTCGCAGGTGGCCGACGTCGACCCCGAGGAGTTCTTCGACTTCACCGCCGTGCGCCCCAACGTGACGCTCGACGAGGGCAGCGTGCGGGTGATCGACTGGCCCGAGAACTCTCTTCACGCCGCCCACGTGCCCGAATCCGACAGCGACCTGCTGCTCTTGCAGGGCGTCGAGCCCTCGCTGCGCTGGCGCGCGTTCTGCGGCGCGGTGGTCGACGCCGCGCGGGAGCTCGACGCGCGCATGGTCGTGACCCTCGGCGCCCTGCTCGCCGACGTGCCGCACTCGCGCGCGATCTCGATCACCGGGCTGGCTTCGGACCGCGGCCTCATCGAGCGGCTCGGCTTCCAGCGCTCGAACTACGAGGGCCCCACCGGGATCGTCGGCGTGCTGCACGACGCCTGCTCCAAGGCCGGGCTGCCGTCGGCGAGCCTGTGGGCGTCGGTGCCCCACTACGTGGCCGCCGCCCCGAACCCGAAGGCGGCGCTCGCGCTCGTGCGGTCCTTCGAGGGTCTCGCCCGGATGACCGTGGACGCCGGCTCGCTCGAGGAGGCCTCCGAGGACTACGACCGGCAGGTGAGCGCCGCGGTGGCGAGCGACCCTGAGGTCAGGGCGTTCGTCGAGCGCCTCGAGGAGGCCTCCGATGCCTCCGAGGAGGAGGCGCCGCCCACGGCGATCCCGTCGGGTGACGCGATCGCGCACGACTTCCAGCGCTTCCTGCGCCAGCGGCGCCCGGACGAGTCGAGCTAGTAGTCCGGCCCCGGCCGGTCGACCCTCACTTCTCCGCCGCGGGGCAGATGATCCGGTAGTCGCAGAACGAGCACAAAGGCTCGGACGGCGTGGGCTCGAACCGCTGCCCGATGATGCCGTCGGCGATGTCGGCCACCGTGGCCCGGACGCGGTCGAGCTCGCGCTCCGAGTGCTCGACCGGCACGCGCTCGTTGTCGAGCACGTAGTAGTAGCTCTGGGCCGATGTCGCGAGCGCCCACGACTCCCGGGCGCCCATCTGGTAGAGCGATAGCTGCACGTCCTCGCGCAGCTCGGACGCTGTCTTCGGCTTGCCGGTCTTGTAGTCGATGAGCTCGTAGGAGCCGTCGGGCAGGCGGTCGACGCGGTCGACTCGCCCCCGCAGCAGGTGGCGGCCGAGCCGGAACGCGAACGACCGCTCGAACCACACCGGCTCGCCCGCGCGCTCGGAGTCGAGCTCGTGATAGCGCTCGAGTGCGGCCACCGCCCGCCCGCGGAACTGGAGGTCGTCGTTCGCGGAGCCGAAGCCCGACCGGCCCCACGACTCCTCGAACAGCTCCATCAGCCGTCCGCGTGACCCCCCGCCCGCGGTGTGGAAGCGCTCGAGCACCTGGTGGACGACTATCCCGAAGCGCTGGTTGATGCTCGGCTCCTGCGGAATGCGGAACACCCGCGCGAACTTGTACTTGAGTGGACACAGACGGTAGGTCTCGATGTCGGAGGCCGAAAGCATGAGCCCGTCTCCGCGGCGGGGTATGAACGACTCGAGCGAGGGCTCCGAGCGCGCCTGGATGGCCTCCGCGCGGCGGCGCTCGTCACGCTCTGAGTCGAGGAGGTACTCGTCGAGCGCCGAGGTGAGGAAGGGCTCGCGCTGCTCGGGCGCGGCCACCTGGAGCAGCAGGTCGTTCACCTCCGGGAGCGCCTCGGCCACGGGCTGGCCGTGCTTGGAGCGCTCGATCAGCGCCGAGACCTTAAGCAGCTCGAGGTAGCGCGCCACCGCCTGGGAGACGTCCAGGTAGGTGTCGAGGCGCATCTCGTCGAGCCGGCCGCCGACGCGCGAGGCGGCGTCGAGCACCTCGTCGCGCATCATGCGGAAGGTGGAGTGAAGGCCCTCCGCCGGCCCGAACAGCTCCTCCTCGACGGCCTCCTCCTCGGCGCCGAGGGCCACCCGTGCCTCCTCGTAGAACGGGGAGGGACGTGCCGCAGGGCCCGAGCCGGAGTCGGCGTAGGCGAGCACGAGCCCCCGGCGGGCCCGCGTCATGGCGACGTGCAGCAGCCGGCGCATCTCGTCCTCGTGCGCGTCGCGACTGCCGCCACGGGGCAGGCTCTCACGCAGCAGCTCGTCGGGGATCTCCCCGTCGGAGCGCGGTCGGGGACCGGGCATGTGCGCACTCGAGAGGCCGAGGACGAACACGTGGTCGAACTCGAGCCCCTTGGCCGCGTGCATGGTCATCACCGAGACCGCGGCTGCCCCGCCGGGCGCGGTGGCCTCCTCCTCTCGGAGCCCGGCCTCGGCCACGGCGGCGAGGTAGCGCGCGAAGTCGCGGGTCGTGCCGTCGGGGGTGCGGCGCACGTAGGCGGCGGCCAGCTCGCCGAGCTTCGCGATGTTCACCAGCCGCTCGACGGTCTCCGGCTGGGCGGCGAACAGCTGCCGGCGGCGCAGGCCGATGCGCTCGATCAGCCGGTGGACGAACGCGTCGGGCCGCATCTCCTCGAACGCGCGCGAGGCCGGGCGGTAGAGCTTGAGGAACGTGGTGGCGCGGTCGCGCCCCTCCGGGGTGAGCTGCGGGCCGTCGCAGGCGGCCACCACCGCGGACACCATGTCGAGCTTGCGCCGGCGGGCGAGCTGGGTGAGGCGGGCGATGTCCACCGACCGCAGCTCCACCGGCGGCCGCGAGAGGGCGCGCACCACCGCTCCCGAGTCGCCGGGGTCGGCCAGCGCGCGCAGCCACGCCAGCGCATCGCGCACCTCGGCCCGCTGGAAGTACGCCGCGGCGCCGGTCAGCCGGAAGGGGAGCGCCCGCTCCTCGAGCGCGGCGGCCAGCGCGGAGCCCTCGCCCTTCACCGAGCGCACGAGCACTGCCACCTCGCTCGGCGACACGCCCTTGCCGGCCACCAGGCGCTCGATCTCCGCCGCGACCCCCTGCGCCTGTCCGCGCTCGGACGAGCAGCGCCAGAAGCGCACGGAGCCTCCGGCTCGCCCGCGCAGGCGCTTCTCGAGGCGGTCGGTCGCCGGCTCCACCACCGCGGCCGCGGCATCGAGGATGCACCGGCCGGAGCGGTGGTTGCGCTCGAGGCGGACCACCTCGGCGTCGGGGAAGTCCCGGCGGAAGTCCTCCACGTTCTTGCGGGCGGCGCCGCGGAAGCGGTAGATGGCCTGGTCGTCGTCGCCCACCACCACCACGTTGCGGTGCTCGCCCGCCAGCAGGCGCAGCAGCGTTCCCTGGGCGAAGTTCACGTCCTGGTACTCGTCGACCACGATCTGGCGGAAGCGATCGCCGACTCGCCGTCGCACGTGCGGCCGTTCGCGCAGCAGGCGCACGGCACCGAGCACGAGGTCCCCGAAGTCGAGCGCCCCGGTGGCGTGGAGCAAGCGGTCGTGATCGGCGTACACGCCCGCGAGCTCGAGGTCGAGGTCGGCGCGTGAGCGCTCGGCGTCGTCCCGGGCCCGGTCGGCGAGCGAGCGCGCCCACGCCTCGTAGTCCGCGGCGCTCACCATCTCGTCCTTCAGCCGGTCGATGCGCGAGACGATCGAGCCGATCAGCGGCGCCGGGTTCCCGCGGATGGCGTGGTGGTGAAGCGTCAGGTCGTCGATGCGCTCGAGCAGCAGGGCCACGCGGTCGGCGGCGGTGACCGGTGCGAAGAGCGGATCGAGTCCCGCCTCGAAGGCCTCGTCGCGGAGCAGCCGCGCGCAGAAGGAGTGGAACGTGGCCACATGCAGCTCCTCGTAGGGCCGCTCGATCAGGGTCTCGAGCCGCGCGCGCATGTCATCCGCCGCCGCGGAGGAGAAGGTGAGCGACAGCACACCGTCGGCGGGGGTGCCCTGCTCGACGAGCCAGGCCACGCGGCGGGTGAGGGTCAACGTCTTGCCGGTTCCCGCGCCGGCCACCACGAGCAGCGGACCGCCGGGATGGGTGACCGTGGCCCGCTGAGGCGTCGAGAGGCCGTCGAGCAGGCCGGGCATGGGGCCAGGATAGGTCCGCCCGAGGGGCCGCCGAGACGCATATCGGCGCGCCGGCGCGCATCGAAGAGCGCTCGGGGTGGGCATCATGAAAGGGTGGCCGAGCTACGCCGAGTCGATCCCTGCTCCCCCGGAATCACGCGCCGCGGGCGTGGCCGCGGGTTCGAGTACCTCCACGAGGACGGCGAGCGCGTGACCGATCCCGAGGTGCTCGAGCGCATCTCCGAGCTGGTGATCCCGCCGGCCTGGCGCGACGTGTGGATCTGCGCCTACCCGATGGGACACATCCAGGCCATCGGCACCGACGCCGCGGGCCGAAAGCAGTACCGCTACCACAGCAAGTGGCGCGAGCGGCGCGATCGCGAGAAGTTCGGCTCGATGCTCGGGTTCGCCGGCGCGCTGCCGCGCCTACGGGGCGCCGTGGCCGAGGACCTGGCCCGGCGGAGCCTCCCGCGCGATCGGGTGCTCGCGTGCGCGGTGCGGCTGCTGGACCGGGGGTTCTTCCGGGTGGGCGGGGAGGACTACGCCGCCGAGAACGAGTCCTACGGGCTGGCGACCATGCGCAAGGAGCACGTGACCGTGTCGGGCGACGGCACGATCAACTTCGACTACCCCGCGAAGAGCGGCAAGCGCCGCATCCAGCGGCTGATGGACGACGACGTCTGCTCGATCGTCACGACCCTGCGCCGGCGCCGCGGGGGCGGGCCCGAACTCCTGGCCTACAAGCGCGGCGGCCGCTGGCAGGACATCCGGTCCGAGGACATCAACGAGTACCTCAAGCGCCGCACGGGCGGGCCGTTCACGGCCAAGGACTTCCGGACGTGGAACGCCACGGTGCTCGCGGCCATCGCCCTCGCCGTATCGGCGCCGGTGGCCGGCGGCTCCGCGACCGCCCGCAAGCGCGCGATCACCCGGGCGGTCAAGGAGGTCTCCTCCTACCTCGGGAACACCCCGGCGGTCGCCCGGGCGTCCTACATCGATCCCCGTCTGTGGGACCGCTTCGAGGAGGGCCTCACGATCGGCGGGGTCCTGGCCGAGATGGGCGACGACGGCGACGTCTCCGAAGCGTCGCTCATGGGCGTGGAGCAGGCCGTGCTCGAGCTGCTCGAGGAGCGCGAGGAGTCGGAGGCGGTCGAGCGGGTGGCGTAGGGGCGACCGTCCAGCGGCGGCCGCTGCTCGTGACGATCGGCACGAGCTGGGAAGCCCTCCTTAGACTCGTCCGCCGTGCGCGTGGCCTACGTCTTCTCGACCTCAGGCCACACCGCGAGCTACAAGCTCGGCCGCATGATCCTCCCCCAGCTCGAGCAGGGCACCCACGGGGCGGAGGTGGCCGGAATGTTCTTCTTCGACGACAACACGTACGCGCTGCGCGCCGGCGACCCGCTGGGTGAGCGGCTGGCCCGCGTGGCCGCCGAGCAGGGGATCCTCCTCATGCTCTGCGACCAGTGCGCGATCGAGCGCGGCCTGGCCGAGGGCGAGCCGCTGGCGGCCTACCCGGTGGGGACGGTGGACGGCGTGCGGGTGGGCTGCTTCCCGGACCTCTACGCCGCGCTGGCGCACGATCCGCCGGATCAGGTCATAACACTCTGAGGACGGTGGCGCTCGCCCGCGGGCGGCCTCTCCGGCCCGACGCCCGCGGCCGTCGCCGCCGTCGGCTACCGAGCCCGCCCCACCGCGCGGCGCAGCTCGTCCTTGTTCATGCTCGAGCGCCCGTCGATGTCGAGCCGCTGCGCCTCCGCGTACAGCTCGTCCTTGCTCTGGCCCTCCGCGCTCGCCCGCGAGCCCGAGCCCCCGGTGCGCCGCTCGAGGCCCTCGACCTCCGTCGCCTTGGCCTCGGCCTTCCCTCGTTCGCTGCGGGCCCTGGCCTTCTGCGGCTGTGCCTTCGAGCGCTCACGATCCGCGGCACGCTGCGCCCGGCGCTCGGCGTTCTCGGTCTCGCGCTGGGCCGCCGCCTCCTGGCGGGACGCCTCGCGCTCTTCGCGCTTCAGCTCGTCCTTCGCCTCGCCCTTGCGCTCCTCCCGCGCGCCCTCGCGCCGGAGCCCGCTCGCCCCCGCCAGGTCCCCGGCGGCCTTCTTGATACGGCCCGTGACCTTGTCTCCGATTCCCAACGCTCTGCCTCCTCACCGAAAAAGCGGCCTGTGTACAACGGCGAGTCTGATACTTCCCGCGGGCGCGGGAAGCCCAAACGCATCCATTCGCTCGAGTGCCCCGGCTCCGACGCCGCACGAGGGGTTCTCGGAGTCACGGGCGGTCACCTAACCGATCAAGGGAGCACAGAGTGAGGTGAGACGAACGTTCATCATCGGCCTGATCATGGTCTTCGCGGTCCCGACCGCGGTGGCCATCGCGGCGGACATCCGAGGCACCGACGGACCCGACGTCCTCAGCGGTACCCCCGCCCCGGACCAGATCCTGGGCCTCAGGGGCGACGACCAGATCAACGGTGGGGGCGAGCGCGACCTCCTCGACGGAGGCAGCGGCAACGACACCCTCCGTGGCGAGGCGGGCGATGACGACCTCAAGGGCGACTCGTGCCGGACCCAGGGCACGGCCATCGTGTGCTCGACCGCGGGCAGCGACAACCTGTTCGGGGGCGCCGGCGACGACGACATCGACGGCGATGCCTGCGAGGGGGACTGTCCCGCGGGGACCAGCGTCGCCGACCGCCTCTACGGCGAGGGCGGCGACGATGACCTGCGCGGAGATGACGGCCGCGACCTGCTCTCGGGCGGCAACGGGCGCGACACGCTCGTCGGGTTCGGCGGGCGCGACCGCCTGAGCGGCGGGGCCGGCAACGACTCCATCAACTCACGCGACGGAGTCAGGGACACGGTCAACTGCGGAGCGGGCCGGGACATCCTGCGCCGCGACCGCGCGGACCGAGCTGTCGGCTGCGAACGGCTCCGCCGCTAGGTCGAGGGCGACGACGGACGGCGGTGGGCCGGCCGCAAGTCGGTCCACCGCTTCCTTCTGGAGCGATCGATATGGGCGATCCAGGACTCGAACCTGGGACCTCTTCCTTATCAGAGAAGCGCTCTAACCGTCTGAGCTAATCGCCCGGAAGGGCGCGGGAGTCTAGCCGCGGCCTCCGGGCCCAGACGAGCCCAGTGGCGCTCCCTGCAGGGCCGCCCTCAGGCCGCGCGGCGGGCCAGCACTCGCTCCGCCAGCTGGATGACCTCGCGCGGGGACGCGAAGTCGAGCTCGACCCGGCACCCATCCTCTCCGCGGCGGCGCACGCGCACCTCGCTCCCCAGCGCCACCGTTAGGGCATCCTCTGCGGCCGCCATCGCCTCCACCAGGTCCGGGTGGACGACAACGGTCTCGCGGGGCGCCGCCACGGCGCCCTCCTCGGCCGCGCGAGCGCGCCGCTCGGTCTCGCGCACCGACCACCCGGCCGCCGCGGCTTCCTGAGCGAGGCGGCGACGATCGGCGTGGTCGCGGCGCGCGAGCAGGGCGCGGCCATGGCCCTCGGACAGCTCACCGGACGCGATGAGCGCGAGTGCCTCGTCTGGCAGGTCGAGCAGCCGTATGAGGTTCGAGACCGCCACCCGGCTGCGGCTCACGCGGCGGCCGAGCTCCTCCTTGGTCAGGCCGAGATCCTCGACGAGCGTCGCACACGCCCGGGCCTCGTCCACCGGGTTCAGGTCCTCGCGGGCCATGTTCTCCATCAGCGCGAGCTCGAGACGGGCGGAGTCCTCGGTCTCACGGACGATGGCGGGCACGGTCGTGAGCTCGGCGATGCGCGCCGCGCGCAGGCGCCGCTCGCCTGCCACCAGCTCGTACTGCTCCTCCCCGAGCGGCCGCACCACGACGGGCTGGAGGATGCCCCGAGCCCGGATCGACTCCGACAGCGCGAGGAGAGCCTGCCCGTCGAACTCACGGCGGGGCTGGCGTGGGTTGGGGCGGATGCTCTCGAGCGGGAGGTCGCGCAGGCTCTCGAGGGAACGGGCGGCCGACGGGAGGAGGGCGGCCAGTCCCCTTCCCATGCCGCGCTCTGGCCTAGCCACGCGCCGCCACCTCGCGCGCGAGGCGCAGATAGGCGAGCGCTCCCGCCGACGCGGGGTCGTGCTGCGTTACGGGGACTCCGTAGGACGGCGCCTCGCCCACGCGCACGCTGCGGGGGATCACCGTGTCGAACACAAGGTCCGGAAAGTGCTCACGCACCTCGCGCTCGACGTCCTGCGACAGGCGCGTACGCCCGTCGTGCATGGTGAGGAGCATCCCGGCCACGCTCAATCCCGGGTTCATCTCGCGGCGGATCAGGCCCAGCGTGTCGAGCAGGCCCGCGAGCCCCTCGAGGGCGAAGTACTCGGCCTGCACGGGGACGATCACCTTGTCGGCGGCCACCAGCGCGTTGACGGTCAGCGGTCCGAGCGAGGGCGGGCAGTCGAGCACCGTGAACAGGAAGCGCTCGCGGACGCCGGCGAGGGCGTCGCGCAGGCGCGTCTCCGAGCCCGGGAGCCGCGGCAGCTCGACGCCCGCCCCCGCGAGCTCCGGCGTGGAGGGGACGAGACGGAGGTTCGGGATCGCAGTCTCGACCTCCGCCTCCTCGAGAGTCGCCGTGCCGGATACGCAGTCGTAGGCGTTCGGCTCGAGGTCCTTCGCCACCCCGAGGCCCACGGTGGCGTTGGCCTGGGGATCGAGGTCGACCAGCAGCGTCTCGCGGCCGGCCTCCGCCACGCACGCGGCGACGTTCACGGCGGTCGTGGTCTTGCCGACCCCGCCCTTCTGGTTGGCGATCGCGTATATCGCACCCATCTGACGGGCGAAGGTAGAGCTGGACCCGGTCGGAAGATCACCGCCGGGGCGACCGGCGATCCCGCCTCTCGCCTATCCCAGCGGCCGCTTCGACGCCATCCCCGGCCGGCGCGGAAAGCGCTCCGGCGTGGGGGCGGTCTTGACCACCACGTGCAGGTGGCGCGAGTGCGCCCCCGGGAAGGGCTCCACCGCCAGTACCCGGCCTTGCTCCATGCCGAGCTCCGCGGCCGCTCGCGAGCCGGCCCCATCCTCCTCGGCGTCGCGCCGTCCCTTCCACGCCACGAGCACCCCGCCGAGACGCAGTAGCGGCGCGGCGTACTCGCAGAGGACGGCCAGCGGCGCGACGGCGCGCGCGGTGACCGTGTCATAGGCCTCGCGACCCTCCGACGCCGCCCACTCCTCGGCCCGAACCGGGACCGCTCGGGCCCGTCCGGCCCCAGCCGCCGTCGCGAGTCGCTCGATGACCGCGCACTTGCGCGCGGCGGACTCGATCAGGTCGACCCTCGCCGCGGGGAGCGCGATAGCGAGCGCCAGGCCGGGGAAGCCGGCGCCCGACCCGATGTCGGCGATCGAGGTGGCTCGCCTGATCTCCGGGA
>JACCZP010000050.1 GCA_013695885.1 Thermoleophilaceae bacterium
TCGAGCTCGCCGTGTTCAAGGCCATGTTCGACCGAACCCGCGACTGGGCCGACCTCGAGGCGATGGTCGCGGCGGGCACGCTGGACGTCGACTCGGTGGCGGTGGGCCTGCGCGAGATGCTGGGGAAGGACGAGGCGCGACTCTCGCGGCTCGAGGACCTCGTGCGCCGCGCCCGCGAGACGCCGACCCGCGAGGGTTGACCTAGTCGGGCTGCGGCGCGTAGCGGTGGTGGATGGCCAGCGTGTTGCCGTCGGGGTCCTCGAAGAAGGCCTGGAAGCAGACGCCCGAGTCGAGCGTCTGGCCCTTGAACTCGACGCCGCGCGACTCGAGCTCCGCCTTGGCCGCCTCGAAGTCCTCGACGCGGAACTCGACCGGGTGGTTGTTGGCCCGGAACTCGATGCCGAAGGCATCCGACTGCATCAGCGCGATGGTCAGGTTGCCGGTCTCGAACTCGGCGCCGGGCATCTGTCCCCAGCGCTTCGACTCGTCGAGCCCCAGCACGCCGCCGTAGAAGGCGACCGCCGAGTCGAAGTCGCGGGTCGCGACCGTGATGAAGTCGGTGCCGGTGATCAGGGGTGGGGGAGGGGTCACGGGGTGGCTCCTGGGTCGTGGCTCGGGTGTCTCACACTACGTGCGCGCACCGGCCGAAGCGGACTTGCGAACCCGGCGGTCGACGTGAGAGCGAGAGCGGAGATCGCGAGCCGTCACGGCACCCACCGGTCGAGCGCCGGGGTGACCTGCAGCTCGTGCGTCATCGCGCGCGGGCTCTGAGCGGCCAGGTAGGCGACCGCGTCCGCCAGGCTCGCGGGGTCCGCCGAGCCCGCGTCCTCGCCGTCCGAACGGTCGATCACCGCGTCGACGATCAGCAGCGCGACATGGATGCGCTGCTCGCGCAGCTCGAGGGCGGCGGCCTGCGTGAGCGCGCGGACGCCGAAGGCGCCCGCCGCCCACAGGCCGCGGCCGGGCATCCCGCGCCTCGTCGAGCCGCCGGTGACCTGCACGACGGTCGCCTCACCGCCCTGGTCGAGGAGGAAGCGCGCGGACGCGCTGAGGAAGGCGAAGGCGCCGCGCACGGGCATGGCCGACCAGTCTTCGAACCCGCTGGGCTCCGCCTCTGCGAGCGGGCCGCCGCCGAAGGGTCCGGACCGGCCGCCGCCGTAGGGCGACGCGGCGTTGACCACGAGGTCGACGCGGCCGTGGCGATCGGCCACCTCGCGTAGCGCGGCGAGCACCGACGCCTGGTCGGTGACGTCCACCTCGAGGGCGTCCGCCCCGGCGGCGCGCACCCTCTCGAGCGTCTCCGCCGAGCGGGCGCCGCCGGCCACCGACCACCCATCGGCGAGCAGGCGCTCGATGACCGCGTAGCCGAGGTTGCGAGCGCCGATGACCAGGGCGGCGGGCATCGAACGAGCGTACCGGTGGGAGGGAGCTCGCAAACAGCGGCACGATTCGGGAACCAGGCGCCACATCCGGGCGGGCGTCGACGTGTAAAGGGCGGGCGCCCTCGCTGCGCGGCAAGGCCCTGATCAAGCAGGCCTACGAGGAGACTCGCTCGACCGCCGATGAACCGTCGGCCCGCTCGCTCGCGGCTCGCTCCGCCTCGGCGAGCCCCATCGCAGCGAACCGCGCCTCGCGCTCGTCCAAGGCCGTCTCGCGCGCGTCCAGCTCGGCGCCGCGGCGGGCCAGTTCCTCCGCCACGCGGCGCTCGACCTCGGGGCGCAGGAACAGGTCCACCTCGTGCTCGAGCGCCGCGTCGCTCAGGGCGGCGACCTGGCGCGTGAGGATCGCGGCGGCCTCGGGCTCGGCGGCCACGCCGGCATCGGCGAGGACACGGGCGGCGTCGATGCGGTCGCGGGCCGAGACCCGGCTGTCGCTGCTCTCCACGAGAGCCTCCATGACCGCGGTCTGCTGGGGGGTCAGGCTCACGCGGAGGTCCCCTCCCCCCGATGCTCGATTTCGCGGGGCGCAGGCAACGACTCCGCACCGTCGCGCGTGGGCGTGGGGCGGCTGGAACCGGTGAACGGTCGAACCGGCGGGGAGGGTCTCTCCAAGGGTCTAGTCGGGCGGAGCGGCGCGCTCCGCCGCGAGGACCTGGATTCGCTCGTCGAAGTCCGGGATCAGGTTGCGCAGACGCCTCACGCTGGAGCCTGGGAAGTGGATGAGGCGTATCGGGCTGGTGGCGACCACCGCCGCGTTTCGTCGCGCGCGCCCGAGGAGTCCCGTCTCGCCCACCACCTCCCCGGCCGACAGCGTGGCCACCGTCTCGCCGTCGCGG
>JACCZP010000064.1 GCA_013695885.1 Thermoleophilaceae bacterium
GACGAGCCGACCATCACCGACGTCGTATCGCGCTACCTCGAGCGGGCGGGGTACCTGGCCCATACCGCCGGCGATGGACGTGAGGCGCTGCGGGTCGCCGCCGAGCGTCGTCCCGACCTCGTGGTGCTCGACCTCATGCTTCCCGGACTGGGAGGTCTCGAGGTGCTCAGGGTCCTCCGTCAGCGCGGGGTCCCGGCGGTGATCCTGCTGACCGCGAAGGGAGAGCAGACCGACCGCATCGTCGGGCTGCGGCTCGGCGCCGACGACTACGTGGTCAAGCCCTTCTCGCCGGCCGAGCTCGTGGCCCGCGTGGACGCCGTGCTGCGCCGGGTTGACACCTCGGCCGGGCCGGAGTCCCCGATCGCCTTCGACGGCCTGTCCATCGACCCGGCCGCCCGGCAGGTCAGCGTGGGCGGGATCGACGTCAACCTCACCCTGCGCGAGTACGACCTGCTCCTGTTCCTCGCGCGCCATCCCGGGCAGGCCTTCTCGCGCGAGCAGCTGATGGACGCGGTCTGGGACTTCTCCTTCTACACCGACACCTCGACGGTCACCGTCCACGTGAGGCGGCTTCGCGCGAAGATCGAGGCGGATCCCGCGCGGCCGGCCCGGCTCCAGACGGTCTGGGGAGTGGGCTACCGCTTGCAGGCGTGACGGGTCGGGGGGACACGCCCCGACTACCCCCCGACGTCACTCGGGGGGCGGCTCGCAGCGCCGCGCTGCTCGTGACCGCCGTCGTCCTCGGCGGGGCGGCCATGGCCGCGTTCTACGGGCTCGGCCAGGGCCTCCTCACCGCCGGCCTGCTCTTCCTGACCGGCGCTCCGGTGCTGGGACTCGCCCACGTCCTCCCTCGCCGCCGGGCCCGGGCGGGCTCGCTCTCGCGCCAGCTCGCGGCCGGCACCGGCCTCGTGGTGGGCGCCACGCTCGCATCCGTCGGCATCGCCGCCGCGATCATGTTCATCTCCCCACACGACGCCTTCACGCTCGGCCTGCTGCTGGCCTTTGCCGCGACGCTCGCCGCCCGGTCGGCCGGCCTCCTGGCGGGCGGGGTGATGGACGATCTGCAAGCGGTGCGCGCCGGCCTGCGGGCGGTCGGCGACGGTGCGACCGAGTTGAACGTCACCACCGGCGCCCGCGACGAGCTGGCCGAGCTCGCGGAGGCGACCAACACCATGGCCCGGCGCCTCGCCGAGCGCGGGGACGAGCGGGACGCGGCCGAGGCCGCCCGACGGGATCTGATGGCCGCGGTCTCGCACGACCTGCGCACGCCGATCGCATCCCTGCGCGTGCTCGGGGAGGCCATCGCCGGTGACGTGGTCGACGACGACGACCGCCGCCGGTACGCGCGCCAGCTCGGCGTGCACGTCGAGTCCCTGGGCCACCTGATCGACGACCTGTTCGAGCTCTCGAGACTCGAGGCCGGACAGGTGGAGTGGTCGATGCAGCGGGTGGCCCTCGACGAGCTCGTCGAGGAGACCGTGGAGGCCATGCGCCCACACGCCGACGCCCGGGGGGTGAGAACCGAGGTCGCGGTGCCTCCCGGCCTCATGCCCGCCCACGCCAACCCGGAGAAGGTCCAGCGCGTCCTGTTCAATCTGATCCAGAACGCGATCCGGCATACCCCCGCCGACGGGACGGTCACCGTCCTCGCCGAGGCCGCCAGCGACGGAGTCGAGGTCGAGGTGGCCGACACCGGGGAGGGGATCGCCCCGGAGGATCGCGAGCGGGCGTTCGAGCCGTTCTTCCGGGGCGGCAGCGAGTTCTCGCGCACCCGCAGCGGGGCCGGCCTCGGGCTCACCGTGTGCCGCGCGATCGTGGAGGCCCACGGCGGGCGGATCTGGCTCGACGAGTCCACCCGGGGAACGCGGGTGCGCTTCAGCCTGCCCGGAGCGGTCCAGGGGTGAAGAGAGGCTTACGGATGCGGTCTTGATCCGGCGCCGGTCCGAGGCGCGTGAGAGGATCGGCGCCGTGCCCGCCGCTCGCCGTCCGCCGCTGCCCATCCCCGAGAACCCCCCGCCCGGGCCGTTCCGGCGCGGGTTCTTCGCCAGCCCTCTCCGCGGCCCCTGGCTCACCTCGATAATCGGCTCCTCGCTGCTGCCGCTGATCGTCATCTGCGCGGTCACCGGCTTCCTCTCCCACGCGGCCTACGACCCGCGGCCGGCGGGCTTCAGCCTCTACTTCTTCAACTGGCCGTCCGGGCCGACCTACCTGTACTCGGTCACGCAGGGCCTGCACGTGATCACCGGGCTGGCCGCCATCCCCATCCTTCTGGCCAAGCTCTGGTCGGTCATCCCGAAGCTCTTCGAGTGGCCGCCCGTGCTGTCGGTGGCCCACGGGCTCGAGCGGCTCGCCCTCGCCATGCTCGTGGGCGGCGCCCTGTTCGTGTTCTTCACCGGTGTGCTGAACATCCAGGTCTACTACGCGTGGTCCTTCTCGTTCATCCCCGCCCACTACTACGGCTCGTTCGTCTTCCTCGCCGGTCTCGCCCTGCACCTCGGGGTGAAGGCGCCGGTCATCTTCCGGGCCTACCGCGAGCACGGGCTGGCGCCGCTGCACCAGCGCCTCGATAGCACGCTCGCCGAGTCC
>JACCZP010000065.1 GCA_013695885.1 Thermoleophilaceae bacterium
TTGTACTCACCGGAGTGTCCCTCCATGCCGCCGTTCGAGTGCGTCCGGCCCTGATACCAGCGCGGCATCTTCACCTCGTTGAACGTGAACATCACCGGCTCGCCGCCGATCGGGAAGTCGCGACGCAGCGGATGGCCCACGTAGTCCTCCGGCATGTGCGTGCGGCGCAGGTCCGGGTGGCCGTCGAAGCGCACTCCGAAGAAGTCGAAGATCTCGCGCTCCTGGAAGCTCGCGGTGGGGAAGAGGTCGGTCACCGTGCTGACGCTTGCCTCCTCCAAGCGCATCCGGACCTTGACGCCGATGCGCTCCTGGCGGCCCATGGAGAGCAGCTGGTAGTGGACGCTGAGCCGGGGCTCGTCGGGGAAGTAGTCGACGCCGTGCACGCTCGAGAGGAAGTCGAACGGCTCGTCGGCGTCGCGGGCCAGGAACTCGAGCACCGGATGGACGGCGGTCGGGGCGATCTCGAGCATCGCGTCACCGAACGCGTAGGTGGCCGACACGACCGCGGCGTCGTCCACCCCGTCGCGCACCTGCTGGGCGATCAGCTCCAGCCCGGTGGCGTCGATCATGCGCCCTCCGTCGTCGCGGCGCGCTCCTCGTCGGCGGGCTCGGTCTCGAACGTGAAGCCCCGCTCCTCGGTCCCCTCGCCCTGGTAGCGCTCGCGCCAGCCGAGCTCGGGGTGGTCGGTGATCCGCTTCTGGAGCTTGAGGACCCCGTGCATGAGGGCCTCGGGCCGCGGCGGGCAGCCCGGCACGTAGACGTCGACGGGCAGGAAGCGGTCGGCGCCGGCCACCAGCGCGTAGTTGTTGAACATCCCCGCGCTCGAGGCGCAGGCGCCCATGGAGATCACCCACTTGGGCTCGAGCATCTGGTCGTAGATGCGGCGGATGACCGGGGCCATCTTGATCGACACCCGCCCGGAGAGGATCAGCATGTCCGCCTGGCGGGGGGAGGCGCGGAACACCTCGGCGCCGAAGCGGGCCATGTCGTTGCGCGGGGAGCCGACCACCGAGATCATCTCGATCGCGCAGCACGCCAGGCCGAAGGTGGCGGGCCACATGGCGTTGGCCCGGGCCCAGTTCTGGGCCTTCTCGAGCGTGGTGGTCAGCACGCGCTGCTCGACGAACTCGTGCAGGTCGCGGCCCTCGAGCCCGCCGCGCAGCATCTGCCGGGCGTGCAGCTGGCGGGACCGGAAGGCGTCCGGCTCGCCGACCTTCTGCCGGGTTACCTCCACTCGAGCGCTCCTCGTCGCCACACGAACACGAACGCTACGAGCAGGAGCGCGATGAAGATCGCCGTCTCCACGAGCGCGAAGACGCCGAAGGCCTCGAGCTGCACGGCCACCGGGTAGAGGAACACGACCTCGATGTCGAACAGGATGAACAGCATCGCGATCAGGTAGAAGGAGATCCCGAAGCGGAAGTTGGTCGTGACCTCGGAGGGCAGCCCGCACTCGTAGGGCTCGGACTTCGCCTTGTTCGGGCGCGACGGCCCGAAGATCGAGTTGAGGTTGGCGAACACCAGCCCCACGACCAAGCCGAGCACGATGAAGACCAGGGCTGGGAGATAGGCCTGGAGCATGGGCGGGTACCCGGGTTATAGATGACTTTGTGGCATGTTGCTACATAGTGCGGAAGGACGCTTGGGAGTGGGGCTGACGGGCGTACCCCAGGCGTGACGTACGCGCACCTCGTGCTCGGCGTGTCCGTGGTGGCGTCGACCGCCGTGGCAGGCGTCTTCGGGGCGTTCACGTGGCTGCGCGGGAAGCCTTCACGGGCCTTCTGGGCGCTGCTGCGGGTGGCGCAGGCCGCGGTCGTCGCGCAGGTCGCACTCGGGTTGGCCCTCATCGCGGTCGGTCGATCGGCCGGCGGCCTGCACATCCTCTACGGCGTCTCGCTGCTCGTGGTCTCGCTGGTCAGCGAGGCGATGCGGGTGGGAATGGCCCAGCGCGCGATCGAGGAGGCGGGCGACTACTCGGCGCTGCCCGAGGCCGACCAGGTCGAGCTGGCGCGCCGGGTGTTGGTGCTCGAGACCGGCGTGATGACCATCGGGCTGCTCTTGAATGTGACGCTCGCGCTGCGGGCGCTGGTGGCGGGGGTGGGGTAGGGGGTCGTGGCGGCCGATGGTCACACCACGAGTGAGCACGTCGTACGACGTGCCGAGGCCGCGGACGCCGAGGCGGTCGCGAAGCTCCTCCACGACTTCAACAGCGAGTTCGATGAGCCGACGCCCGGTCCCCGCGCCCTCGCCGAGCGCGTTCGGCTGCTCCTCTCCGAGGGTCGGACGGCGATCCTCCTCG
>JACCZP010000077.1 GCA_013695885.1 Thermoleophilaceae bacterium
ACGTTGCGGCTCATCATGGCGTAGTCGACCATCGGGTCCCAGGTCTCGGCCGGGTCGTGGTTGCGGTCCTGGACGGCAGGGTCGAGCGGGGAGCCGGCTGGAGCGTCGGCCGCGCCGAGGCCGTCCATCTGGCCCTCCGCGGCGAGCGTCAGGTCGTAGCCACCGCAGAAGCCCTTGCCGTTGCCGGCGAGGGCTATCACGTGGACCTCGGGGTCGAGGTCGGCGCGCTCCACGCAGGCCGAGAGCTCGCGCGGCATCTCGAGGGTGATGCAGTTGCCGCGCTCGGGGCGATTGAGGGTGATTCGGGCGATGCGCCCGGTCGTCTCGTAGGTGAGGGTTGAAAGTCGTTCCATCGGTGTAGGCCGGCGGCGCGGTCGCGACGCGACAGCGTACGGTTCTACGCGAGCGTCGCTTCAGGCGAACCGCCGCAGCGCGAGCCGCCCCAAGACCCCGAACCCCAGCGTCAGCACCGCGAGGTGCGCCAGCGCGAGCCCCAGTCCCTCCGACCCCCCGATCGCCGCCTCGACGGCGTCGAGCGCGGGCTGGAAGGGGAACAGGGCGGAGACCACCCGGATGAACGTGTAGAGGCCCGACGAGACCGCGCCCGAGGGCACCAGCGCCAGGAAGGCGATCGGCAGCGAGAGCATGAAGGCCAGCAACGACGCGGCGCGTACCTCGCGCGCCACTGCGCCGATGGCCACTCCCATCGCCGCGAACGCCAGCGCGCCCGCGCCCAGAGCGAGCGTCCACAATCCGGCCCGGGAGAGCTCGAGGTCCACGAACAGCGCGAGCCCGAGCAGCATGAGCAGCGCCACGAGCAGCGAGCAGGCCGCGGACAGACCGACCTTCTCGACGAGAAGACCGGTGCGCGACACGAGGCCGCGGACCAGACGTAGGAAGGCGTTCTCCTCGCGTTCGATGGCGAGGATGCCCGCCGCGAGCAGCAGGGTGACGAACATGAGGGTGACGGTCACGGCCACCGCCACCGCGAAGGATCCGAGCGGCGTGCCACCGCCCTCCACCACCTCGGTGCGGACCCGTATGGGCGAGCCCACCGAGGTGAGCGCCTCGTCGGCCAACGTCAGATTGTTCCGTGCGCCGTCGGCGAAGCGGATGACCTCCTCGAGCTGCGCCCGCAGCGGCGAGCGCTCGGGAAGGTCGGCCTGAGCTGCCCGGAGGATCTGCTCGGAGCGCTCGAGCCCGAGGATGTTCGCGTCGCGACCGAGGATGGAGATCCGCCCCCCGCGGATGACCAGGTCGAGGTACTGGAGCGCAACGTCGGAGAACGCCCGTGTGAGCTGCGCGTTGGCGTCCTGCACCTGCGACTTGACGAGATCCTCGAGGTAGCGCGCCTTGACCGGGTCCTCGGCGTTGTAGAGCACCTCGATGACGGCCGGCTGGAGGCCGGACTGAAGGCGCTGGGTGACCTCGGCCGGGATGATGATCGCGCCGAGCACCGAGCCGTCCTCCACGAGCCTGCGCGCCTCCTCGCGGCTGCCCACGGTCACCGCGTCGACGCTACGCAGGAAGTCGTCGCCGATGCGCCGCGTGTCGAGTGAGCGCCCGCCCAGGTCGATCTGCCCGGTGCCGTAGGCCACCTGATTCAGGAGCGCCACCCGCGGCTTCTCGGGACCGCGCGACAGCGCGAACCCGATCAGCGCCGACACCAGCACCGGGTAGATCACGAGCAGCGCCACGAGCAGCGGCGAGCGCCCGAGGATGCGCAGGTCCTTCAGTAGCAGCCAGCGCACGGCGTCCCGGGCCTCAGTGACCGCGCTCGCGCAGGAACGCGACGAAGGCGGCCTCGAAGTCCCCGCCGGGATCGCCGACGGCGCCCTCGAGCTCCGCGGGCGAGCCCGAGAAGATCCGCTCTCCGTCGGCCAGCACCACCACCTGGTGGGCGTGGTGCTCGGCCTCGCCGACGTCGTGGGTGGAGTAGAGCACGGTCGTGCCCTCCTCCTCGGCGAGCGCCTCCACGAACTCCCACAGGCGCTCGCGCTGGCGCGGGTCGAGCGCCGCGCCGGGCTCGTCGAGGAGCAGGACCGGAGGCGAGCCCACGAGCCCGATGGCCACGTTCACCCGCTGGCGGTTGCCGCCGGAGAGACGCACCACGCGCTCGCGGGCACGGTCCTCCAACCCGGTCTGGGCGAGCATGCGCTCCACGGTCCCTTCGACGTCCGGCGCCCCCTCGAGCCGGGCGAACAGCCGCAGGTTCTCGGCCACCGTGAGCTTGCCGTAGAGGGCCGGCTGCTGGGGCACCCAGCCCACCTCCCGGGACGAGCGGCTGACCGTGCCGGAGTCGGCACGCTGGATGCCGGCGAGGATCGACAGCAGGGTCGTCTTCCCGGCGCCGTTCGGACCCATGACCGCCACGAGCTCGCCCCGATGCGCCGACACCGAGACCCCGCGCAGGGCCTCGCGCTTCCCGAAGCGCTTGGTCAGGTCACGGGCCTCGAGCATCGGCGCGCCGCGCTCCGGGCGGCCGGCCGCCTCTGCCCGGGCGGGGCCACCGGCGCGGGCGGGGGCGGGTCGGGCCATCGGGCCGAACGGTAGAGAGCCTGTGACAATGCCGCGCCGTGAAGCTGCTCTTCGTCGGCGACGTGGTCGGAAGCCCGGGGCGGCGTGCGCTCGAGGAGCTCCTGCCGGCGCTGCGCGAGCGCCACGCGCCGGACTTCGTGGTGGTGAACGGGGAGAACTCGGCCGGGGGCCTCGGCATCACCCCGAAGATCGCCCGTCGCTGGCTCGACTCGGAGGGCGTGGACGCGATCACGCTCGGCAACCACGCCTTCAAGCACAAGGAGGTCTACGAGTATCTCGACCTCGAGGAGCGGATCGTGCGCCCGGCCAACTACCCGGCCAGCAACCCCGGGCGGGGCTTCACGGTCGTTGCCTCGAACGGCATGCGCCTGGGGGTGGTGAACCTCTCGGGGATCGTGTTCCTCGACGCAGCGCACGAGCCGTTCAGCTTCGTCGACGGAATCCTCTCCTCGCTGCGCGACCGCACCGACTTCCTACTGGTGGACTTCCACGCGGAGGCCACCAGCGAGAAGGTGGCGATGGGCTGGCACCTCGACGGGCGGGTCACGGCCTGTGTGGGCACCCATACCCACGTGCCCACCGCCGACGCGCACGTGCTTCCCGGCGGCACCGCATACATCACCGACGTCGGCATGACCGGCCCGCACGGCGGGGTGATCGGGGCGCGTCGCGAGCTGGCCCTCGAGCGCTTCCGCACTCACATGCCGGTGCGCCTCGAGACCTCCGACGAGGACGTGCGGCTTAATGCCGTGCTGGTGGAGGCCGCCGACGACGGCCGGGCCGTGTCCATCGAGCCGCTGATCGTGTCCGTGGACTGACCGGGGGCCGAAGCGGTCGGCGCGCGTGAGGCCGCGCCCGCGGCGAACGTACGCCGGTGCTCGGCGAACAGCGCCACCAGCACGAACGGCGCGAACCACACCACGTAGAGATAGAACCAGTGCGTCGCCGCGAGCTGGAGGAGCAGCAGCACCGCGGCGCCGAGCGCGGCCACCTGGGCGATGCTCCGGCGCCGGGGGACGAAGGCCACGGCCACCCCGAGCACCACGGCCAGCGCGCCGACCACGACCTGGACCGGCGCCAGCGTCGGGTACTGGCCCCACACCGAGAACGGGGACTCACGACCCACCTGGTTGCCGAGCGTGCGAGAGGAGAGCTCGGCCAGCCCGCCGTCGGGCACGAACGGGAGGACGAGGGCGACCACCACCACGGCGAACGTGCCGCCGAAGAGGACCATCGAGCGCGCCCGGCGCTCTCCGGTGCCCGCCGCGAGCAGCGGCGCCAGCGCGAGCGGCGCGAACTTCGTCAACCCCGCGAGGGCCACGAGCACCCCGCGGGCGGGCGCCGACGCCGCGGCGAGCAGGGCGAGCGCGAGCAGAAGGGCCACCAGCGTGTCGTTCGTGTTCGAGTTGAGCGCGAACGCCGTGTAGGGGTAGGCGGCCCAGCCGTAGGCCAGGGCGATTCCGAGCGCGGTGCCCTCCCGCCCGGGGCGCAGGCGCCGGCCGAGCAGGCCGAGCGCGACCACGGTGCCGAGGTCGAAGATGATCGCGGCGGCGTGGGCCGCGGGAAGGTCGTCCCACCGGCCCGACCAGGGAAGGACCTGCTCGAACGGCACATAGGCGAGGTAGGCCGCGGGTCCGTAGGTGTCGCCGTGGATGTTGTCGGCGGGCCAGTCGCCCTCGTAGAGAGGCGTGCCGTCGACCACCCGATCAGCGCCGATCACCCCCGCGTACCCGACGTCGATCACGTTCGAGTCCACCAGGTTCACCGTCACGCGAAAGCCGACCACGAACACGAGCGCCAGCACGAGCGCGGTCATCGGGAGCAGGGGTACGAGGGGCCCGGCGCGCGAGCGCGGCCGCAGGCCGGCGCACAGCATCCGCCCGGCCAGGTAGAGGAGCACCGGGTAGACGAGCGGGACCGACTTGTAGATCTCGCCGCCGTTGAAGAAGAAGTGCGAGGCCGAGAAGGCGAGCAGCACCAGCAGGTCGAGGTGAACGAGGCGAAGCGGCCGGCGCGGGTCTACGAAGGGCAGCAGGAAGGCCAGGCAGAGCGGGATCCACACGTACGGGGCGGTGATGCGGCGGCCGAAGGCGCCCTCGTAGCCGCGGGCCATCTCCCACGACACCTGGGGCCCGGTCCACACCTCGAGCACCCGGCGCGTGCGGTCGTCGAGGTGGGCCTGCACCTGCTCGTCGCGGTCGCGGAACCACGAGACCTGCCAGCGCCCTCCTCCGCGGGTGTAGGCGGAGGGGGCCACGTCCGGGCGAGCTCGCAACTGCTCGCGCACCCGCGGAGAGCGCTCGGCGGCGGCGATGGCCCGGTTGGCGCTGAGCTCGTAGCCGGCCGGCGGGCGGTCGGGATCGGCCGGGCGGCGGGGCTCGTGGGCGCCGGCCGGACCGGCCAGGGCGGCGAGCGTCGCCAGGCCGACGACGAGCGCGAGGATGGCCCGCCCGAAGGGACCTCGCCCCGACGCGTGCCTGCGCCGCGGGTGCTCTACCGCACGCGCGGGACGCTGCGCCCGAACGTCCACAGCTTGTTGCCGGCGAAGTTGACCGGCACCGTGACGGCCACGGAGACCGCCTGGGCGGGAATCTCGGAGGTACCGAAGCCGGACACCAGCAGCTCCAGCAGGGCGGCCTGGAGGATGAACGCGCCGACGTTCGTGGTGAGGTAGCGCCGGGCCTGGAGGCGGGCGCAGCCTCCGCGCGCGGCGAACGTCCAGCGGCGGTTCCACCAGAAGTTGTTCGACACCGCGACCAGGAAGGCGGCCGCGGCGGCCACGAGATGGTGGGCACCGAGGCCCATCACGAACGCCGCGAAGACGAGGAGGTTCACCGCGTACCCCGAGGCGCCGACCACGGCGAACCTGAGCAGCTGGCGCCAGTTCTCCTCGGCCGATAGCGCGCGACGCGCACGGCGGACGCCCCGGAGCAGCACGGGCTCGGGCGCGACGGTGAGGTTCTCGGGCGGAGTCAAGGCTGGTCGATCGGAGAGGGACGTTCGTGAGCGGAGGCGGACGGCGTCACCGCGACCAGTGTGGCGGGAACGCCGGCGCCGGCCGGCTCACTTCGGGAACGCCGGTCAAGCGTCCACGCCGAAGTGACGGAGAATCCTAGGCGTGACGTCGGGCAGCGCCCACTGGCGCTCGCGGTCCCCGGCCTCCTCCTCGAGGCCGCAGAGGATGAGCACCCCGAGCGAGTCGCCACGGTCGAGCCCCCCGTGGGAGCCTCCGCCGAGATGGTGGAAGCCGCCCCAGTCGGCGTACTCGAACCCCTTCGCGGCCGAGACCAGCACGTCTCCCGAGCGCCGGCACTCGAGCGCCGACCAGAGACGTCCGAGGGCGTCGGGGTAGGCGCGGCTCGACACCTTCCCGTCCCCCGTCCTGAGGCCGAGCACCGCGAGATCCCCGGCGACGCTCCAGCGGCGCCCGCGACGGTCCTCCACCTCGTCGCCGGGCGCGAAGCGCACCTCACCCGCCTGGCTCCGCACGATCCCCTCGCCGTTCTGACGGCGCGCGACGAGGTCGACTCCCTCGGCCTCCACCAGCCGCTCGCCGACCTTCGGGGCCACCCGGTCACGCTGCTCGGGATCGAGTGCGTAGACCGCCGCGAAGCGCCCCACCGGGCACACGGCCACGTCGGCGTCGTGGCGGTCCGAAGGCGCCAGCACGCGCCAGTCCCCGAGCGCGTCCACCACCGAGGTGGTCTGCTCGACGGAGCTCTGGGAGTGGTCGGACATGACGATCACGGCGTGGTCCTCGAGGAACGCGTCGAGGCCGCCGGCGGTGTGCACCAGGCGCTCGAGGGCGCGGTCCG
>JACCZP010000082.1 GCA_013695885.1 Thermoleophilaceae bacterium
CCGCCGCGGCCGTCCGCTACTCCGGCCGCACGAGCCAGCGCCGGGCGGTGTCGCTCACGCTGTCCAACCGCCGGACCAGCGTGCTCCGCTTCTCGCTCGCCTTCCGGGCCGCCTGCCAGAACGGCGAGCTGAACAGCGGCGTGGAGACGAGCCGCATCGCGGTGCGCCGCGGCGTCTTCCGCGCGCCCGGCTCCGCGACCGTGCCCCTCGACGGCGGCCTGAGCGCGAGGACCCAGATCAACGCCCGCGGGCGGATCGGCGCCGGCGCGGTGACCGGGACCTTCAGGCTCACGGCGACCATCATGAACGCCCAGGGCCAGCCTCTCGACACGTGCAGCACGGGAACCGTCCGCTACCGCGCGACCCGGCGATAGGGCGGCGGCTAGACCGTCTCCCGTACGTAGGAGCCGGGAGCCTCTCCGAGGATCGGGTACCTCTCGCCTCCCGGCTCGCGCGGGGCGGGCTTCTCCCCGCCCGAGCGTTGCGCCAGCCACTCGGTCCAGTGCGGCCACCAGCTGCCCTCGTGCTCCTCGGCGCCCTCGAGCCAAGCGTCCGCATCGTCGGGTGTGTCCCCGTTGGTCTGGAACGTGGCCTTCCCGCCCTCGGCCGGCGGGTTGACCATCGCCACGATGTGGCCGCTCGTCGAGAGCACGAAGTCGGGGTCCGAGCCGAGGAGCTGGGTGGTCTGGTAGGCGTTGTGCCACGGTGAGATGTGGTCCTCCTTGCCTGCCAGGCAGTAGGTGTCCACCGTGACCTTCGAGACGTCGATCGGCGTGCCCAGCACCGTGATGTCGTCCGCGCGCGTGAGCGGGTTCTCGAGGCCGAGCTGGAGGAAGTCGCGGTGCAGCGCAGCCGGCAGGTTCGTATGGTCGGAGTTCCAGTAGAGGACGTCGAAGGGCGGCGGCGGATGGCCGAGCAGGTAGTTGTTCACCCAGAAGCTCCAGACCATGTCGTTGGGGCGCATCCACGCGAAGATCGACGCCAGGTCCTTGCCGCTCAGGTAGCCCGTGCGCGCGGAGTCGACCATGCCGAGCGCTCCGGTGGTCTCCTCCATGAAGGCCCCGGCGGTCCCGACCCGCTTCCAGTCGAGGACGGTCACCGCGAGGGTGAGGCCGGCCACCCGGTCCTGCTGACCGGTCTTGGCCAGGTGGGCCAGCGCGATGGTCGCAAGGTTGCCGCCGGCGCACAGGCCGAGCACGTGCGTGCGGTCGCTCCCGGACACGTCCTCCACGGCGTCGAGCGCCTCGAGCACCGCCCCGACGTAGGTGTCGAAGTTCCAGTTCGCGTGGCGCTCGTCCGGGTTGCGCCACGACATGACGAACACCTGCTGGCCCTGCCTGACCGCCCACTCGAGCATGCTCCGGCCCGGCGCGAGGTCCGCGATGTAGTACTTGTTGATCATCTGGGGCACGAGCAACAGGGGGACCTCGTGGACCTTCTCGGTCTGGGCGTCGTACTGGATCAGCTCGAAGAGCTCGGTGCGCAAGACCACGGCGCCCGGTGTAAGGGCCAGATCCTCGCCCACCTCGAACTTCGAGGAGTCGACCGAGCTCGGCAGGAAGGGCCGGCGCCTGAGGTCCTGGAAGAGGTTGCGCGCGCCCTGGACGAAGTGGAGTCCGCCCGAATCCACGGTGGCCTTGATCACCGAGGGGTTGAGCAGGGGAAAGTTGGTCGGAGCGAGCGCGTCCAGCAGGTTCTCCACCGCGAAGCGCACGCGGCGCTCGGTGCGCCAGTCGAGATCGGCGTCCTTGACCAAGCCGTCGGCGATCTCCCCCAACGCGAGGTAGGCCTGGACGAGACGGCGAAAGCCGGGGTTCGCCTTCCAAGCGGGATCCTTGAACCGGCGGTCGTCCTTCTCGGGCTGAAGCTCCGAGCGACCCACCGCCACCCTGACCAGCTCGCCGGCCAGCCCGAGCGAGCGCCTGACCACGGCCCGGGGGCGTACCGCGAGGCTGGTCGAGGCCTTCGCTGCGGCAAGCCCCGGGAGCCAGCGCTGCGCGCGTCCCCCGA
Source organism: Thermoleophilaceae bacterium (assembly GCA_013695885.1). Taxonomy (GTDB): domain Bacteria; phylum Actinomycetota; class Thermoleophilia; order Solirubrobacterales; family Thermoleophilaceae; genus JACCZP01. The sequence goes on from JACCZP010000082.1 coordinate 2,011, forward strand.
TCACGTCGCCCCAGACCGCGTCGAGTGCGTCGCGCTGGCCGCTGCGGGGCTCGCGCCCGCCGGCGCCGTTGCCCTCCTCCGATCGGTGGTCCGGGTCAGCGCCGGCCCGGTCCCCATTCCTCGCCACGTCCCACCTTCCGCACTCGCCGCACCGTCCTCGTCCACCCCCAAGCGGACCCGCGAGACCATACACTCGGCCGGCTGGTGTGGCCTGGTGCGTCGGCGCGCGGGAGTCGCGGGAGAAGGGGGGACGAGACGTGAGCGCAGACGACGGCGCCGAGCGGATCTGGCCGCCGGTGGACTACAGCGTGGGGCGCGAGAACATCCGCCAGTTCGTCGAGGCGAGCGGCGAGCGGCGCGTGATCTACAAGGATTCCAAGGTCTCGGGCGAGGCCGGGTTTCGCGACGTCGTCGCCCCGCCGATGTTCGCCGCGGTCTACTGCTGGCGGTCGGTGCGCCCCGCACTCGCCGACGCCGGGATCGACATGACGCGCATCCTCCACACCTCGCAGGAGTTCGTCTGGTCGGAGCCCGTCTGCGCCGGCGACACGATCACCACGGTGGCGGAGCTACGAGATCGCGCCGGCAGCAAGAAGGCGTCCACGTACGTTCTCGGCACCGTCTCCCACAACCAGGAGGGCGACGAGGTCTCCCGCGGCACCTGGACGATCCTCGTGAAGGGTGGCTGAGATGAAGCCCGGCGATGCCGTGCCCGAGCTGCGCGTGATGCCCGACCGGCACCTGCCCCACCGCTTCGCCGGCGCCGGGGAGGACTTCAACCCGATCCACATCGACCCCGAGGCGGCCAGGCAGGCGGGGCTCCCCGGCCACGTGCTGCACGGCCTGTACCTGATGTCCGTGGTGGCCCGGGCGGCCGGCGAGCTGGCCCCCGGCGACCCACGCGCGCTCAAGCGCCTGTCGGTCGAGTTCCGGGACATGGGCGTGCCCGAGCAGGAGATCATCGTCACGGGCACCGTCCGCGAGGTGCGCGACGGTCGGGCGGTGATGGACGCCGCGGCCGAGCAGTCGGGGAAAGTGATCGTCGGCGGTGGCGAGGCGGAGATCGAGGTTTGACGGCAGCTCAGATCGTGGTGGTCGACCGCGGGCAGCTCATCGGATTCTCCTTCGATGACCTGCTGCGCTACCACGGGCCGACCTCTCCGGGCGGCGTGGCGCACTCGTTCAAGGTTCTGGAGCGGGCCCTGCCGTTGCTCGAGCCCGACGGTCACGCGGAGCGACGGGAGATAGTGGTGAGGACCGCGTTCGGCGGCCCGGGCGCGCGCGATGCCTTCGAGCTGGTCACCCGGGCGGTGACGGAGGGTCGCTACGTCGTCGACGCCGCGCTGGAGCGCCCCGAGCG
>JACCZP010000093.1 GCA_013695885.1 Thermoleophilaceae bacterium
GCCCCAGCCCGCTTGAGCGGCCCGCCTCCCATAGTGCTCGACCGCGCGCTCGTCCCCGCGGTGCCCCACGCGCTGTTGATCCGCGGCGGGCACCTGTTCGACCCGCGCGCCGGCCTCGCCGGCCTCGGCGACGTGCTCGTCCGCGAGGGCGAGGTGGCCGAGGTGGCCCAGGACGGCACGCTCGAGGCCCCGGAGGGCGCCGAGGTGCTCGATGCCGCCGGGCTCCACGTGATGCCGGCGTTCGTCGACCCGCACGTGCACCTGCGCACGCCCGGCCGCGAGGACGAGGAGGACGTCGAGTCGGGCACCCGCGCTGCCGCGGCGGGGGGCTTCTGCGCGATCCTCGCCATGCCGAACACCGACCCGGTGGTGGACACCGCGCCGGTGCTCGCCTCCCTCCGGGGCGAGGCCCGCCGCCGCGCGCGCGTGCCGTGCGGCTTCCTCGCCGCCATCACCCGCGGCCAGCGCGGGGACCACCTGACCGAGATGGCCGAGCTGGCCGACGCCGGCGCGGCCGCGTTCAGCGACGACGGGCTGCCGGTGCGCAGCGCCGGGCGGATGCGCCAGGCCCTCCAGTACCAGCGCCTGGCCGGACGCACGCTCGCCCTCCACGAGGAGGACCCGTCGCTGTCGGGCGACGGCGTCATGCACGAGGGCGAGGTATCGGCGCTGCTCGGGCTGGCGGGAATCCCCTCGGTGTCGGAGTCGACGATGATCGCGCGCGACGCCGCGCTGGCCGGCTGGGAGGACGCCCGCATCCACGCCCAGCACGTCTCCGCCCTCGAGTCGGTCCGGGCCATCGAGGAGGCCAAGGCGGCGGGCGTCGCCCTGTCGGCCGAGGCGACGCCCCATCACCTGCTGCTCACCGACGAGAGGGTGCGCTCGCTCGACACCAACCTCAAGATGAACCCGCCGCTGCGCACCGAGGCCGACCGCGCCGCAGTGCTCGACGCACTCCGGACGGGCACCATCGACTGCGTGGCCACCGATCACGCTCCACACGCCCGCGAGGAGAAGGAGCAGCCCTTCGAGCTGGCCCCGATGGGCGTCACCGGCCTCGAGACCGCGTTCGCCGCCCTGCACTCGGAGCTGGTGGTCCCGGGCGTGCTCGGGCTCGCGGTGCTGGTGGAGCGCATGACCAGCGGCGGGGAGCCGTTCGGCCTGCCGATCCCCACGATCCGTCCCGGGGCACCGGCCAACCTCTGCCTGGCCGATCTCGGGCGCGACTGGGTGGTGGGCGAGTCCGGGTACGAGAGCCGCTCGTCGAACTGCGCTTTCGGCGGATGGCGGCTCACGGGCCGCGTGCGGATGACCGTGGCCGCGGGCGCCCCCGTCTACCGCGAGCGCACGTTCGCGGTCGGGGCGGTGTGACCGTGGCGGGGCCCGGGGCCTATCTGCTCCTCGAGGACGGCACGCGCTTCGACGGCGAGGGCGCCGGGGCGCTGGCCGCCGGGGAGCCGGCGGCCGGGGCGCGCGGCGAGTCCTCCGATCCCGCGGCGGGCGCCACCGGGGAGGTGGTTTTCAACACCGCCATGTCCGGCTACCAGGAGTCGGTCACCGACCCGAGCTACCGCGGGCAGATCATCATCTTCACCTACCCGCTGGTCGGCAACTACGGGGTCTCCCGGAGCGCCCGCGAGTCCGGCAGCGTGCAGACGCCCGCGGTGGTGATGCGCGAGGGCATCGACCGCGCCGACGCCGCGGGCGCCGAGGGCGGCTGGCTCTCGTGGCTCGCGGCCGAGGGGATACCGGCGCTCACCGGCGTGGACACCCGGGCGCTCGTGAGGCACATCCGCGACCGCGGCGCGATGCGGGGCGGGGTCTTCCCGGCGGCCGTGCCGCACGAGGCCGCCGCCGCGCGCATCGAGGCCGAGCCGCCGATGGCCGGGCGCGACCTCGCCCGCGAGGTGTCCCCTCCGCAGCCGGTGATCCTCGATCCCGACGCCCCGGGTCCCCGTGTCGTGGCCCTCGACACCGGGATCAAGAGCTCGATCATCGAGCAGCTGCGCCTGCGTGACGTCCGGCTCGAGCTCCACACCTGCGCCTCCTCGCCGGAGGACGTGCTCGCCCGCGACCCCGACATGGTGTTCCTGGCCAACGGGCCCGGCGATCCCGCGGCGCTCGACCGCGTGGTCGACACCGTGCGCGGGCTGGTGGGCAAGGTGCCGGTGTTCGGCATCTGCCTCGGCCACCAGCTCCTGTGCCGGGCGGTCGGCCTCGAGACCTTCAAGCTCCCCTTCGGCCACCGCGGCGCCAACCACCCGGTCAAGGACCTCGCCACCGGGCGCATCGACATCACCTCCCAGAACCACGGGTTCGCGGTGCTCGGCCCCGGCGGCGAGCGGACCGTGGACGGCGACGAGCCCGTGCGCTGGGAGACCGACTTCGGCGTCGCTGAGCTCTCCCACCTGAACCTCTACGACCGCACGGTGGAGGGACTGATCCTCCGCGACGTGCCGGGTGCCACGGTCCAGTACCACCCCGAGGCCGGCCCGGGCCCGCGCGACGCGCGCTACCTCTTCGACCGCTTCCTGAGCATGGCGGTGGCCTGACCACGATGCCCCGGCGGACGGACCTCCAGAAGATCCTCGTGATCGGCTCCGGGCCGATCGTCATCGGGCAGGCCGCCGAGTTCGACTACTCGGGCGCGCAGGCCTGCAAGGTGCTGCTCGAGGAGGGCTTCGAGGTCGTGCTCGTCAACTCGAACCCGGCGACGATCATGACCGACCCGGAGTTCGCCACCGCGACCTACATCGAGCCGCTGCT
>JACCZP010000111.1 GCA_013695885.1 Thermoleophilaceae bacterium
CGAAGTAGGCACTCCACAGCGCCGCCGGCAGGAGGAGCCCGACGATGGCGAGTCGGTGCCGGCGGGCAATGAGGGAGCGGCTACGAAGAGCGAGGTCGGTGACCAACCCGCCGGCCAGCGCAGCGAGGAGCAACTCGCCCGACTCGAAGGAGTGCTCGAGACTGTTCAGCAGAGCCACGGTGAAGACGACGAAGCTGACCGCCCCGAAGGGCAGGGTCCAGCGCCGCGCCAAGAGCAGGAGCGCGCCGACGAGGAGGGCATTGGTCACCAGGACGCTGGCCAGGCCGACCACCTCGCTCGTGGCGTGCAAGCCCTCTACTGAGGCGCCCGACGCCGGAGGCCGTGCCGTAACGCCCGATTGGAACGTCGACAGGTAGGCCAGGAAGAAGCTCGCGGTGGCCGCGGTCAGGGCGACCGACAGGAGGACGGGAAGAGCACGGATGAAGGAGACTCGCCGGTCTGGGCCTGCCGGCTCGGTGCGCCATAGCGCTCGCGCCGGGGTCGTGAGCATGAGCCCTGCGGATAGGGCGAGGGCGAGGTGAGGCGGGCTGAGAAGTGCCGCGAGATCTCGCTCGATCCCGAAGGCCGTGTGCCATGCGAGGTCGGAGAGACCGGCGAGGCCGAAGGTGGTCGCGCCGAGAACGCCCAGCCCGTAGCCGGGGGGGATTGCCCGGCGCCCTCGCCCCCGACCGCGGTGGCGCACCGCCGTGAAGACGACCCATCCGGCCGTCGACGCCAAGCCCGAGTACAGCAGCGCGTGCCACGGTGTGAAGAACGTCTCGAGCTCCGGCAGCTCGTGGTGAGCCCAGCCGTCGACGAAGAGTCCGATGACGAACCAACCGGACAGGAGGGCGGTCACGAGCTGGGTCGACCACGCGACCCCGTCCGTGGGAGGGGCGTGGCCCGGGTCTCGCCGGGCGACGACGCGGACGTGGTTTCCGGTGGTCGCGCTCATCCTGGGCTGTATTATACCCCTCCCCCGTACCCAGAGGGAGGAGAGCCCAGCGGGGCCCGGCCTGTCACCGCTGGAAGACGATGCTGCAGCCCGCGGTCCTTCGAGTCGGCATAGACCCCACGATCGAGCTCGGGCCCCTCACGCTTGCGTGGCACGGGATCACGATCGCCGTCGGCATCCTCATCGGTGCACTCGTCGCGGCGCGCTTTGCGCGAGAACGCGGCCTCGATCCCGAGCCGCTTACCACGTTCGCTGTCCTGGCGTCACTCGCCGGCATAGCGGGAGCTCGTCTTCTGTACCTCCTCGAATCCGGCGAGATCGCGGACCCCGCTGCGTGGCTCGGGAGCCGGGGCTTCACCTTCAGTGGCGGGCTGGTGCTCGCGGCGCTCGTTATCGCGGCCTACGTACGCGGCCGCTCGTTGAGCGCCGTGTACCTCGATGCCGCCGCCGTGGGGCTGGCGCTCGGCCTCGCCATCGGTCGGATCGGAGACGTGATCAACGGCGAGCACTACGGACCTCAGAGCGACTTCCTGCTCGCCGTGCGCAACACCCACCCCGAGGCGCTCGTGCCGAGCCCCGCGGTGGCCTACCACTCGGGCGGCCTCTACGAGGTCCTCCTCGGGGCGGCGATCTTCGCGCTCGTCTGGCCGCTACGTCACCGACTCCGCCGGCCGACCGCGCTGGCCTGGATCGTGCTCGGCCTCTACGGGATCGGTCGCTTCCTCGAGTCCTTCCTCCGCCTCGACAGTCCCGAGCTGGCCCTCGGGCTGACGACCGCACACGCCTCGAGCCTCGCCCTCCTGCTCGCCGCGGGCGCGGGGTTCCTCTGGGCACGCCGGAGGTTCTCGGCGCGGTGAGCGGCAGTCTCGATCGCCCGCGAGCGACGCCCGGAAACCGGCGCCTCGTGGCTCGGGCACGCCTACACTCGGTAGGACGCTGGCGGACACGCTGTAGATGCGCTTGGGCGATCGGCGCGCCTCGGGCCATCAGCGGGCGCCGGAGAGATCCATCGACGCCGAGGAGGATTGACATGCACTTCCGTCGAGTCCCCGCCACGCTCACCGCCGGCCTGATCCTTGCGGTGCTCCTGCTCGCCGGGTGCGGAGACCAGGGCGGAGCTTCCCCTCCCGCCCCCACCAGTGATGCCCAGAGGGGCTTCCTCACGTCGATGGTGCCTCATCACACCAGCGCGGTGGACATGGCGAAGGTCGCCCAGAGCGAGGGACAGTCTGACTTCGTCCAGGGCCTGGCCGATGAGATCGTCTTGAGCCAGACCGGGGAGATCGGGCAGATGCGCCGCATCCACGAGCGCCTGTTCAACGCTCCGCTCGAGCCCGACATGGGCGGTCACATGGCGCTCGGTCTCTCCGCGGAGGAGGCCGGCATGGGGCACATGGACGGGGCCAACATGATCCGGGGCAAGCAACCCTTCGATCGCGTCTTCGTCGACGAGATGGTCCCTCACCATCAGGGGGCGATTCGCATGGCCGAAGCCGTGCAGGGCAAGACCCGGGACCC
>JACCZP010000112.1 GCA_013695885.1 Thermoleophilaceae bacterium
TCCTGTTCTCGCGCGCGTTCGCGGAGCTCGTGCCCACCGGCGACACCGAAGGCGTCCGGGCGCTGTCGACCGCATGCTCGGCGCTCGCCCGGGGCGAGCTCATGCAGCGGGAGGACGCGTGGTCCGAGGCGGTGACCCCCGAGCGCTACCTAGAGCGCTGCGAGCTGAAGACCGCCCGGCTCTTCGAGGCCGCCTGCCGCCTGGGGGCCCGGCTCGGCACCGCGGACGCTCGCAAGGCGGTCGAGGCCCTCGCGTTCTTCGGGGCGCGGATCGGCCTCGCGTTCCAGCTCTTCGACGACGTGCTCGACGTGTCCGGGCCGGCGGAGCGCACCGGCAAGCAGCGCGGGGCGGACCTCCTCGACGGCACCGTGACGCTCCCGCTGATCCTCGCGCGCCGCCACGACCCGGCCCTGCGGGAGCTCGACCTGTGCGAGGCCGTCACCGACTCCGCCCAGGCCGGCGCCCTCTGCGACCGCATCGCCCTGACGGGCGCCCTCGGCGCCGCGCGTGAGCACGCGCTCGGCTACGTGGCCGAGGCGAAGGCCGCGCTGAGCGGGGCGGAGCTGACCGCCGAGCGCCAGGCCGCCCTCGCCCTGGTGGCCGACGCCGTGGTGGAGCGCTACGCCTGACGGTTCGGGCGACGCCCCCCGGATTCCGCCCGGGAAGCGGCCAGGGCTTCGCCCCGCTAGAAGTCCTCGGGCAGGATCGCGCCCGCGGCCAGGGCGTGGGCGAAGCGATCGGCGACCTCGGTCATGTTCGCCCGCACCAGGCGGTCGAGATCGACCGCCACGGCGTCTGTGCCCCGATCGAGCTCATGGTCGAAGGCGTCGGCCTGGCGCTGACAGAAGACGCCGCCGTCGGCCCACTCGCAGTTGGGGCAGCGCAGCTCGATGCTCCAGTGATCGCGGCCGTGCTCCTGCCACCAGACCGGGTAGACGAGCTTCGACGCGCAGGCCGGGCACACGTGGAGCGGGCGAGTGACGGCCGGGGCCCCCGGCGGGGAGGTGACCGCCCGGGCCGCGCCTGCGGTGCTGGTCTCTCCGTGCATAGCCCGTGGATCGGCATCCGCGGCTTATGCTTGAGAGAAGCTCGACGAACGGTCGGGCGGGCGTCCGTGCGGGGACACCCAGGCCCGGGTCTAGACTGCCGCGGCGAGTGGTGCTGAGCGACCGCACGATCCGGACCGAGATCGAAGCCGGTCGGATCGCCATCGAGCCGTTCGACCCCGGGCTCGTGCAGCCTTCGAGCGTCGACGTGAGGGTGGATCGCCGCTTCCGTGTCTTCCACAACGCCCGCTACCCCTACATCGACGTGCGCGCGCCGATGGACGGGCTGACGGAGCTGGTGGAGATGGAGGGGGACGAGCCGTTCATCCTCCACCCCGGGGAGTTCGTGCTCGGCCAGACGCTCGAGCGGGTGACGCTGCCCGACGACCTGGTGGCCCGGCTCGAGGGCAAGAGCTCGCTCGGCCGGCTGGGACTGCTCATCCACTCGACAGCCGGCTTCGTGGACGCGGGCTTCTCGGGGAACCTGACGCTCGAGCTCTCGAACGTGGCGAACCTGCCGATCACGCTCTACCACGGCATGCCGATCGGCCAGATCTCCTTCATGCGGATGGACGGCCCGGTGGAGAACCCCTACGGGTCGCGCGCGAGCGGCTCCAAGTACCAGGGCCAGGCCGAGCCCACCGCGAGCCGCTTCTACCTGAACTTCGAGCGCTCCTCCCGCGAGGACGCCGGCTCGGGCTGATCCGCGTGCGCGCGGGGCGCGCACTCCCACCGACCCGGCCGTTCCTCGGACGGGGCTAGCATGGTCGGCAACGCAACCTGGAGGAGCACCATGGGGCCGTTCGGCGGAATCGGACTTCCTGAGATCATCATCGTCCTCGTAATCGCGCTCCTGATCTTCGGGCCGAAGCGGCTGCCGGGGCTCGGGAAGTCGCTCGGTTCGGGACTGCGCGAGTTCAAGGACTCGGTCTCCGGTGGCGGATCGGACCGCACCGAGCTGCCGGAGTCCCGCGAGGACCACGGAGCAGAGCCGGACCGCGTCCGCGCCTCCGAGGACCCGGAGCCGGTCACCGCGGAGCCGGTCAGCGGCGCAGCCGGTCGTGGTGCGGGCCGGGACCGCGCCTCCTAGCGCGCTGGGGACGTAACCTCCCTCGTGGCACGGCTCAAGTCCGTAAGCCACGACGAGGAGCTCAGCCTCGTCGACCACCTCGACGAGCTGCGCTCGCGGCTCATCGTCGTGGTCATCGCCTTCGGCGTCGCGTTCGCGGTCTGCTTCTGGCAGAACCACTACGTCCTCGCCGCCCTCAACCGTCCGCTGGACGGGCTCATCCCCGTCACGCTCGGCGTGGCCGAGCAGTTCACCACCACGCTCACGGTGGCGGCCTACGCGGCGATCCTGCTGATCATGCCCGTGTTCCTCCACCAGTCCTACGCCTTCCTGCTGCCGGCCTTCAGCCCCAACGAGCGCAAGGTGGCGCTGCCGCTGCTCCTCATGGTGCCGGTGCTGTTCGTCGGCGGCGTGGTGTTCGGGTACTTCGTGGTGCTGCCCAATGCGATCAGCTTCCTGCTCGGGTTCAACGCGGAGGAGTTCAACGTGATGCTGCGAGCGCGCGACTACTACTCGTTCACCGCGCTCACCCTCGTCGCCATCGGCATCCTCTTCCAGATCCCCGTGGGGATCCTCGCGGTCACGCGGCTGGGCATCATCACCCCCCGCCAGCTGCGTAAGCACCGCCGGTACGCGTTCCTGGGCATAGCGGTGGTGGCCATGCTGCTTCCCGGCACCGATCCGGTGACCATGCTGCTCTCGATGGCCCCGCTGGTGGTCCTCTACGAGCTCTCGGTCCTGCTGGCCTCGGCCTTCGATCGCCGGCCCTCGGACGGCACCGACGACGAGGAGGACGGCGACGAGGGACCGGACGACGACGGCGACCCCCACGACGGCCCGGGCGGCGACGGCGGGGGGCTCGGCTCAGCCGAGCCGAACGGGCGTCCCGACGCCCTGCGCTCCCCGGCGCGGACTCCCTAGTGGTCGTTCCTCCAGGTCGCAGGACCCGCAGGAGCGACCGCTGGATCACCAGCCTCTCGGGTCTCTAACCTCAGCGCCGTGCTGTTCGACCTGAAGGGCAGGCGCAAGTACGTCGTCCAGGCCACCTACCTCCTTCTCGCCCTCCTGATGGGCGGAGGCCTGGTCCTCTTCGGCATCGGCTCCGACGCCGGGCAGGGAGGGCTGGTCGACGCCTTCACCGACGAGAACACGGGCGACAACGGCAACTCCCAGGCCGCCGACCGCGTCGAGCAGGCCGAGGGGCGGCTGCGGACCAACCCGCGCGACCCCGTCGCGCTCACCGCCATGATCCGCGGCCACTACCAGCTCGCGACCGCGAAGACCTCCGCCCAGTCCAGCTCCTTCCCGCCCGACGCACGCCCCGACCTTCAGCGGGCCTCGGACGCCTGGGAGCGCTACCTCGCTCTCGAGCTGCCCCGCCCCGACGACTCGCTGGCCGGACTGATGCTCCAGGTCTACGGCCCCTCCGGGCTCGGACGGGCCGACCAGGCCGCGCGGGCCGCGGAGATCGTGGCCGACGCGCGCCCGAGCGCCTCGGCGTACCTCCAGGTGGCGCTGTACGCGAAGCTCGCCGGGCAGGAGCGAAAGGCGAAGCTGGCCGAGCGCCAGGCCCTCGCGCGAGCGTCCTCGCCGAAGGAGAAGAAGGCGATCAAGGAGCAGCTCGTCGCGCTCGACGCCCTCGCCTCACAGCAGGGGATGGGTGGACCCGGAGGGCAGGTGTCGGGACCCGGCGGCGCGGCGCCTGGTGGCGGCGGGGGGGCTCCTCCCGGCGGCGGGGGAGCGGCCCCACCGGGTGGCGGGGCCCCTGGCGGGTCCGGCGCACCACCCCGTTGATCCGTCCCGGCGCGTCCAACCCGTACGTGAGCCATCCAGCGGGGACGGCGTCGGCCGCCCACCGGTACCCTTCCCGCCCGTGACCATCGACTTCAGGATCTCGGACCGGGAGATCGACTCGCGCACCCATCTGGTCGAGCTCGGCGGGGAGGTCGATCTCTACACGGCGCCCGAGTTCAAGGAGCGCCTGTCGGGCGCGATCGAGTCCGGCAAGCAGCGGCTCGTGGTCGACCTGAGCGAGACCACGTTCATCGACTCCACCACGCTCGGCGTCCTCGTCGGGGCCGAGAAGCAGCTCCGGGCCTCGGACGGCGCGGTGGTCCTCGTCTGCCCCGAGCGCAACATACGCAAGGTCTTCGAGATCACCGGCCTCGACCGGGTCTTCACGATGCACGACTCCCGTGACGAGGCGCTGGCGGACGCATCCGGGGAGCCCGCGGGCTGACTCGCCCGACCGTCGCACCGCCCGGGGGAGCCGGCGCCTCGGCCGGGCGGTGCGCTGTCCTCGGCTTCGGCCGCCCCGCTCTAGACTGACGCGCCCTCCGGGCCGTTAGCTCAATTGGCAGAGCAGGGGACTCTTAATCCCAAGGTTGCAGGTTCGATTCCTGCACGGCCCACTGCCAAGCCGCACCGTTGCGCCTCGTGCGGCGCGCGCTCCTACCTCATCCGCAGTCGTAGGTGACCGTGCGTCCTTTGTCCCAGACGCTCCACGCGGACAGCACGCCGTTCTGGTTGATCCGGGCGCGCACCCTCGATTAGAGCTCGTCGGCTCCCGGACGGTCCCCGAGACCGCGTCGACCGCCTCACCGGCTGCGAGCGGGTGAGCCGCTAGGGCTCACCCCCGGGACCGCCGCCGCCGCGCCCGACGCGCGCCGCGGCCGGGCACCTTTCCAGGGTCGGAGGGTGTAGCCGAGCGGCACGGGTCGACGCGGCCCCGCCAGCGCTGCTCCCCAGCGGCGCACGTCGACGCGGCCCCGGCAACGTGCATAAGCCCTGACACGTGACCGGCGATCAGGCGTCGCCGGACTTCTGCACGCGGACGGTGCACAGGCCCTGCCACGTCTCGAGAAGGACGACGTGACCGGGGTTGTGCACGTCCGGTCCGGGTGGTCGCGCTCGATCATGCGGGCCGGGCCGCAGACTGGTCCGCGGCCAACGATGGAAAGGCCAAAAGCCACCCTGACCGGCGTGGCGATCATCCCCACCGGCGTTAGGGTCCGCGGTCGTGAGCGAGGCGGCCACACCGGAGGGCACCCTGGCCACTGCTGAGCTCGCGTGCCTCGACGGACGCGTGGCGCCCGCCGCGGAGACCTTCATCCCCGTCGTGGAGGAGGGCTTCATCCGCGGCGACGGCGTCTTCGAGGTCGTCCGCGTCTACGACGGGCGTCCTTTCGCCCTCTCCGAGCACCTGGACCGGATCGAGCGCTCCGCGGCGAACCTGCGCCTCGGCCGCGAGGTCCCGCGGCGCGAGCTGGAGGAGGAGGCGGCCGCGCTTCTCGAGGAACGCGGCGGCTTCCGCTTCGACGGGTGCCTGCGACTGGTCCTCACCCGCGGGGGGCGCCGGCTGCTGATGACCGAGCCGCTGCCCTCCGGGCCCGAGCGTCCGCGGCTCGCCTTCGTCACCTACGCGCCCACGCGCGTCCTCGACGGGGTCAAGTCCCTGTCCTACGCGGCGAACATGCTCTCGGGACGTCTGGCCCGGGAGCGCGGCTTCGATGAGGCGTTGCTCACCACTCCCCACGGGCGAGTGCTCGAGGCGCCCACCGCGTCGATCTTCTGGGCCGACGACCGGGGCCGGCTGTGCACCCCGCCGCTGGAAGACCACATCCTCGCGTCGATCACCCGTGACCGCGTGCTCGACCTGGTCGAGGTCGAGGAGCGTCCGCTCACCACCGGCGAGCTGCTCGAGGCCGGCGAGGCCTTCCTCGCCTCGACCACCCGCGAGGTCCAGTCCGTGGCCGGGGTCGAGGACACGCAGTGGCCCGAGGCCGGGGCCCGGACGCTCGAGGCCGCCCGAGCCCTTCGAGCGCACGTCGAGGAGTCGCTTCGCTAGCGCTCTGGGCGAGGAGCTCCGGCGCCCGGTGGCGCCACTAGGCGCCCTCCACCTGCGCCGCGGGCGCAGCGGTCCGCTCGCCGAGAGCACCGGCGGTGAACAGGATCACCGCGCATCCGATCGGGAAGGCGATCTCGTTGAGTGCCTGGGAGACGACGGCGGGCGTCGGCGCGGGAGACGGCGCTCCGAGCTGGGTCATCACGACGATCGCGCTCCCGAAGATGACCCCTACGAGCAGGCCCGCGCCGGCGTGCGCCGAAAGCCCTCCCCACGGCCGCAGCCGATCCATCCGATGAGCGCTCCCAGGCAGCCGTACTCGACACCCTTGAGGATCGCCACGAGCAGTACCGAAGCGCCCCCCGCCGCGGCCGAGGGCACGTCGAGCGCCGCGGTGCCCTCGTGCAGCGACCGCGCGACGTTGAACGCCGCGGGCGCCGACACGAGTCCGAGCAAGCCCATGACCGGGGCTCGTAGCTTGGAGACCGCCGTGCCCAGCGCGAGACCACCGCACACGATGACCGCCCATGAAACCTGCTTGACGGAGTCGGCAACCGCGGGGCCTACTCCCTTCAGAGCGCCGAAGCCCGCGGCCGTGAGCAGCAGCAGCGCCTCCATGGCGAGCCCGAGCAGGATCGCGAGCCAGGCCACGCGCGCGAGCTTCGGGCCGATCCGCTCTGCCCGCGGCGGCTCCGCTGTCGCTGCGGTCTCGGCCGCCGTGCTCATGAAGCGAGGTGTTGTGGGGTGCGCATAGCCACCATCGTCGGGAATCGGCCCCAGTTCGTCAAGGCGGCCGCGGTGTCGAGGCGGCTACGGGCCTCGCACGAGGAGCTCATCGTGCACACAGGCCAACACTACGACGATCTCCTGTCGCGGATCTTCTTCGAGGAGCTCGGCGTACCGCCCCCCGATCGCCAGCTCGGCGCGACCTCGGGGACCAACACCGCCCAGACCGCCCGCATCCTCGCCGAGCTCGAACCCCATCTCGAGGAGCTCGACCCCGACCTGGTCCTCGTCTACGGAGACACGAGCTCGACGCTGGCGGGCTCGATAGCGGCCGCCCAGGCGGGTCGCAAGGTGGCCCACGTCGAGGCCGGGATGCGCTCGGGCGACCGATCGATGCCCGAGGAGCTGAACCGCGTGCTGTGCGACCACGCGAGCGACCTGCTCCTGTGCTCGACCCCGACCGCGGTCGCCAACCTCGACCACGAGGGCATCCGGGCGGGCGTGCATCTCGTGGGCGACGTGATGGCCGACGTCTCGCTGGCCTTCGCGTCGGTGGCGCGGGAGCGCTCGCGCGCGCTCGTGGAGCTCGACCTGGTCGAGGGCGAGTACGTGCTGGTGACCGCCCACCGCGCGGGCAACGTGGACCCGCCCGCGCGGCTGCGCGCGCTCGTGGAGCTGCTCGAGGCCGTGCCCCTGCCCGCCGTCTTCCCGGTCCATCCGCGGACGGACGCGCGCCTGCGCGCGGCCGGCCTGCAGGAGCGCCTCGAGGCTGCGCCGCGGCTGCGACCGATCGCGCCGGTCGGCTATCTCGACTTCCTCGCCCTGCTGCGGGGAGCGGCGGCCGTGCTCACCGACTCCGGGGGCGTGCAGAAGGAGGCCTACCTGCTGGCGACGCCGTGCATCACCATGCGCCCCAGCACCGAGTGGGTGGAGACAGTCGACGCCGGCTGGAACGAGCTCGTGGACCTTGACGTCGACGCCGCCGCCGCCGCGCTGGCCCGCGCGGTGAACGGCGAGGTGGCCGTCCGTCCGCGACCCGATCTCTACGGCGCGGGGCGCGCCGCCGAGCGCATAGGCGACGTTCTCGACTCCTACACTCCAGCTCGATGAGGATCGGCATCGTCGGACTCGGGTACGTCGGGCTGCCGCTCGGCGTGGACTTCGCCGAGGCGGGGCACGAGGTGATCGGCCTCGACGTGGACGTGCGCAAGGTCGCCGCGCTCGACCGCCACGAGTCCTATGTCGAGGACGTCGCCTCGTCGCGGCTCGAGGCCGTCGGTGAGCGCTTCCGCGCAACCACCCGCTACGCCGACCTGGCCGGCGCCGACGCCGCGATCATGGCGGTGCCGACGCCCCTCACGCGCAACCGGGAGCCCGACCTCGGTCCACTGCTCGGGGCGGCGGCGTCGCTGGCCGGCGTGCTCCAGCGCGGTCAGCTCGTCGTGCTCGAGTCCACCACCTACCCCGGTACCACCCGCGAGCGGCTCAAGCCCCTGCTCGAGGAGTCGGGTCTGCGCGCCGGCGTCGACTTCAACCTGGCCTTCTCGCCCGAGCGCGTCGACCCCGGGCGCACCGACTACACGATGCGGACCACGCCCAAGGTGGTCGGCGGCCTGACCTCCGCGTGCCTCGAGCGGGCCAGCGCCCTCTACTCCGAGGTGTGCGATCACATCGTCACCGTCTCCACGCCGGAGGCGGCCGAGCTGACCAAGCTGCTCGAGAACGTCTTCCGGTCGGTGAACATCGCCATGGTCAACGAGCTGGCCATGCTCTGCGACCGGATGGGCATCGACATCTGGGAGGTGGTCGACGCCGCCGCCACCAAGCCCTACGGCTTCATGCGCTTCAACCCGGGTCCCGGCATG
Source organism: Thermoleophilaceae bacterium (assembly GCA_013695885.1). Classification (GTDB taxonomy): domain Bacteria; phylum Actinomycetota; class Thermoleophilia; order Solirubrobacterales; family Thermoleophilaceae; genus JACCZP01. The sequence goes on from JACCZP010000112.1 coordinate 8,551, forward strand.
GGCGGACACTGCCTGCCCGTCGACCCCTTCTACCTCGCCTGGAAGGCGCGGGAGTACGACGTGCCCACCGAGTTCATCGAGCTGGCCGGCGAGGTGAACCAGGCCATGCCGTACTTCTGCGCCGACAAGGTGGCGCGGGCGCTGAACGAGCACTCGAAGGCGGTCCGCGGGTCCGTGATCGCGATCGTCGGCGTCTCCTACAAGGCCGGTGTGGGCGACCTGCGCGAGGCCCCGGCGTTGAAGATCATGGGCCTGCTGCGCGACCGCGGGGCGCGCCTGACCTATCACGACGAGCACGTGCCCGACCTCCCGGACTTCGAGCTGTCCTCGGAGCCGCTCGACTCTGCGCTGGAGGGGGTGGACGCCGCCGTGATCGTCACCGCACACCCGGGCCTCGACGTCCAG
>JACCZP010000173.1 GCA_013695885.1 Thermoleophilaceae bacterium
CCTGATCGTCTCGCCGGGCGCGCGCCTCACCACCGCCGCCACCGTCGCGGCGTTGATCTCCACGGTGTCGCGCACGTCGGGCGCGTAGCCCCCGGCGAGGACCACACAGCACGCGGCTCCCGCCTCCGCGACGCGGTCGAGCACCAGCTCGTCGCGGGCGCGCAGGCCCGCCTTGCTCAGCGCCAGCCGCCCGAGGGCGTCTCCCTCCCAGGGGTCGGCTCCCGCGAGGAAGAAGGCGAGGTCGGGGCGCGCCGCGTCCAGCGCCCGGTCGAGCGCCTCGGACAGGGCGGTCAGGTAGCCCTCGTCCCCGGTGCCGCGCGGCAGGTCCACGTCGAGGTCGGACCGGGCGCGGCTGAAAGGGTAGTTCACCGCGCAGTGCACGGACAGGGAGAACGCCCCGCGGTCGTCGGCGAGGAGCTCCGCCGTCCCGTCGCCCTGGTGCACGTCGCAGTCCACCACCAGCACCCGGCGCGCCCGGTCCTCGCTGCGCAGCACGGCGGCAGCCACCGCCACGTCGTTCACCAGGCAGTACCCGCGTGAGGTGTCGTAGCCGGCGTGGTGGGTCCCTCCGCCCAGGTTCATGCCCATCCCGGAGGCGACGGCGTCGCGGGCGGCCGCCACCGTGCCGCCGGTCGCGCGCCGGGCCCGCTCCACGAGCTCCGGCGACCATGGCAGGCCGAGCGCGAGCTCCTCCCGCCGCGTGAGCCCACCCCCTCGCATCCGCTCGACGAGGGCCGCCGAGTGGACGCGCAGAAGGTCGTCCCAGCCCACCGGATCGGGCTCGACGACGTCTCCGGAACGCACCAGTCCGAGCGCCACCACACGCTTCCGGAGCAGCGCGTACTTTCCCAGCGGAAAGCGGTGGCGCGGGGGCAGCGGGAACGTGAAGCGGTCGTGGGAGTAGAGGACCACGTCGCTATCCTCGCGCCTCCCGTGACCGGCGCCTACCTGAAGAGCTACCTGATGACGGCGGGCCCCACGCCGCTCCCGCCGGCCGTCTCGCAGGTGATGGCCGAGCCCATCCTCTATCACCGCGCACCGGCGTTCATCGAGGTCTACGCACGGTGCCTCGAGCGCCTGCGGATCCCCTTCGAGACCACCAACGACGTGCTCTGCTTCGCGTCGTCGGGCACAGGTGCGATGGAGTCGGCGGTGGCCAACCTCGTCCGCCCCGGCGACGCGGCGCTCGTGGCCTCGTGCGGGAAGTTCGGCGAACGCTTCGCCGAGCTCTGCGACGCCTACGGCGCCGCCACCGTCCACCACGACGCCGGCTGGGGATCGAAGGTCGACCCCGCCGACCTCGACCGCCTGCTGGACGAGAACCCTGGCGTGGAGGTGGTGTTCACCACCCTCTCCGAGACCTCGACGGGCGTGGTCAACGACGTACACGCACTCACGGAGGTGGCCCACGCCCACGGCGCGCTCATTGCGGTCGACGCCGTCTCCGGCCTCGGCGCGGTGCCCATCCCCCAGGACGAGTGGGGCGTCGACGTGGTCTGCTCGGGGTCGCAGAAGGCCCTGATGTGCCCGCCCGGCCTCGGCTTCGCCAGCGTGGCCGACAGTGCGATGGAGCGGGCGGCCGCCAAGCCCGGCCGCCGCTACTACTTCGACTGGGTCGCGACCGCGAAGGGTCAGCGCAAGGACCCGCCGGACTCCCCGTTCACCCCGGCGGTGTCGATATTCATGGCCCTCGACGTCGCCCTCGGGATGATCGAGGAGGAGGGCCTCGAGGCCGTCTTCGAGCGCCATCGCCGGCTCGGCCGGGCCGCCCGCGAGGCGGTCCGCGCCCTCGAGCTCGACCTCTTCGGACCCGAGGACGAGGGGGCCAACGTGGTGACCGCCATCGCGCTGCCCGACACGATCGACGGCGCGAAGGTGCCGAAGACCATGCGCGACCGCTACGGCGTCACGGTCGCCGGGGGCCAGGGCCGGCTCAAGGGCCGCATCGCCCGGATCGCCCACTGTGGCTACTTCGGGGCCTTCGACGTCACCACCACCGTGGCCGCCTTCGAGATGACCCTCCGCGACCTCGGTCATCCCGTCGAGCTCGGGGCCGGCGTCGGCGCCGCCCAGCGGGTCTTCCAGGAGGCGGGCGCTCCGGTGGCCGCGCTCCCGGCGTAGGTCCCGAGCCCCGCCCGCGGGCCCAGAGCACTCCCGTCGCCGCCCCTGCCATGAGCCCGCCCCGCGTCCTCGTCAAGGAGAAGATCGCCGACTCCGGTCTCGAGCTCCTGCGCAGCCACTTCGACGTGGAGGTGGGCACCGACTGGGCCGACGGGGAGCTCGAGCAGCGCATCGGCGACTACGAGGGGATCGTCGTCCGCTCGGCCACCAAGCTCACCGCCGATCTCATCGAGCGCGCCGATCGCCTCAAGGTCATCGGCCGCGCGGGCACCGGCGTCGATAACGTCGACGTGCCTGCCGCGACCAAGCGCGGGGTGATCGTGGCCAACGCGCCGGAGTCGAACGCGATCGCTGCCGCGGAGCATGCGATGGCCCTGATGCTCGCTCTCTGCCGCAACGTCCCCCAGGCTCACGCGTCGCTCATCGGGGGGAAGTGGGAGCGCTCGAAGTTCGGCGGTATCGAGGTCTACCGCAAGACGCTCGGAGTCCTCGGCTTCGGGCGCATCGGCCAGCTCGTCGCCGAGCGGGCGCGTGGCTTCGGCATGCGGGTCGTCGGTTTCGACCCGTTCGTGTCGGCTGAGCGCTACCGGGAGCTCGGGGTGGAGAAGGCCGAGAGCTCGACCGACCTCTACGCCGAGGCGGACATCGTGACGCTTCACCTTCCCAAGACCCCCGACACAGCGGGGTGGCTCGACGCCGAGGCGTTCGCACAGATGAAGGAGGGCGTCCTGGTCATCAACTGCGCGCGCGGCGAGCTCGTCGACCACGGCGCGCTCGAGGACGCCCTGCGCTCGGGGCGGGTGGGCGGCGCCGCCCTCGATGTCTTCCCCGAGGAGCCCATGACCGAGCATCCGCTGTTCGGGATGCCGGGCGTGGTGGTCACCCCGCACCTAGGCGCCTCCACCGCCGAGGCTCAGGACCGCGCGGGGCAGATCACCGCCGAGCAGGTGGTGGCCGCGCTCACCGGCGAGCTGGTGACCAACGCGGTCAACGTGCCGGCCATCCGCCCCGAGGAGATGGAGGTGCTCGGGCCCTTCCTACCGCTCTCACACAGCCTCGGGCGACTGGCCGTGTCGCTCGGGGAGTCCTCGTCGGTCGACCGAATCGAGGTCTGCTACGAGGGACGCCTGGCCGCCCACGACACCCGGCTGCTCACCCTCTCCGTGCTGAACGGCGTGCTGGAGGGCCACACCGAGGAGCAGGTCAACCTGGTCAACGCCCCGGCCCTGGCCGAGGAGCGCGGCATCGTCCTGTCCGAGAAGCGCGAGCCGCGCTCGGAGGACTTCAACGAGCTCGTACGGGTCACGCTCGTCTCGAGCGGCGGGCCGGTCCAGGTTGCCGGGACGGGCTTCGGGCCCCGCAACACCCCCCACCTCGTCTCCGTGCTCGGTCAGTCCTTCAACCTCGAGCTGTCAGACCACTTCGCGTTCTTCCGCTACGAGGACCGCCCGGGCATGATCGGCCGGGTGGGCTCGGTGTTCGGCGAGCACGGGGTGAACATCGTCTCCGCCGCCGTCGGCGCGCGCGAGGAGGGAGAGGAGGCGGTCATGGCCGTGACCACCGACCGCCCCGTGCCCGAGGCCCTGATCCGCGAGATCGCGGGGCTCGAGGGCTTCCACTACGGCCGCGCGGCGTCGCTGTAAGGGCTGACGCGCTCCGGGCGCGAGCGCGGTACGGTCTCGGAATGCTCGGTTCGGTCGTCGTTCGGATAGCGATCACCCTCGTGCTCGCCGTATCCCTACTCGGGGCGGTCCTCGCCGCCGAGGCCTCGGCCAACGTCCTCAGCCTCGCTCGCGCCAAGGCGCGGACCGCGGCCGCGCTGCTCAAGGAGAAGGGCGTCGAGCCCGTCGCGGTCACCTGCCGGCGTAAGACCGCCCACCGGGTGCGGTGCTCGATCCGCTACTCGGACCCGGAGCTCGAGTGCACCGGCCTCGTGTTCGCGGAGCTCGGCCACCGGACCGGGCGAGTGCGCACGAACACCGCGGACGTCGACTGCGTCAGCAAGGGCGTAGCGCCCGAGTGAGCCTGCGTCGCAGGTTGTAGCCTTGGACCCGGTCATGTCGACCCGCCTCGGCCTTCTCCTCCTCCTTCTCCTCCCCCCTCGGGGGGAATAGCGCGTGGCGGCCGCGAAGCCGCATCCGACGAGAGAAGAGCCGAAGCAGAGGAAGGGAACGACACGATGACGGACCAGACGAGCACCCCTGAGGGCCACGACCCCGCCGGGCGGGTCAGGATCTTCGACACCACGCTGCGCGACGGCGAGCAGTCGCCCGGCATCTCGCTCTCGACGCCCGAGAAGGCGGAGATCGCCACGCAGCTCGCCCGCCTCGGGGTCGATGTCATCGAGGCCGGCTTTCCGATCACCTCGCCGGGCGACTTCGAGTCCGTTCAGGCCATCGCCCGCCAGGTCGAGGGTCCGGTGATCTGCGGGCTTGCGCGCACGAGCGCCCAGGACATCGACGCGGCGTGGAATGCGATCCGGGAGTCGGAGCGTCCGCGCATCCACACCTTCATATCGACCAGTGACATCCACATCCGCCACCAGCTGCGGACCACCTACGAGGACGTCAAGGGGCAGGCCCGCGCGGCGGTGGCCCACGCGCGCGGCTACACCGACGACGTGGAGTTCTCGCCCATGGACGCCACCAGGGCGGACGTCGAGTTCACCGCCGAGGTCGTCCAGATCGCCATCGACGAGGGCGCCACCACGATCAACGTGCCGGACACGGTGGGCTACACCATGCCCGCCGAGTACGCGGCGATGTTCGGCGAGCTCTACCGCCTGGTCCCGGACCTGCGCGGCGTCACGCTCTCTGTGCACTGCCACAACGACCTCGGGCTCGCCGTGGCCAACTCGCTCGCCGGCGTCGAGGCGGGCGCGCGTCAGGTGGAGTGCGCGGTGAACGGGATCGGCGAGCGAGCGGGCAACGCCTCGCTCGAGGAGGTCGTGATGCTGCTGCGCACGCGAGCCGCGAGCCTCGGCCTCGACACGGGCATCACCACCCAGGAGATCGCGCGCACCAGCCGCCTCGTGTCCCGTCTCACGGGCTACGTGGTTCAGCCCAACAAGGCCGTGGTGGGGCGCAACGCGTTCGCCCACGAGTCCGGCATCCATCAGGACGGGGTGCTCAAGGAGCGCACTACCTACGAGATCATGGACGCGACCACCATCGGCCTCGAGCGCAACGACATCGTCCTCGGCAAGCACTCCGGCCGCCACGCGCTGCGCAAGGCGCTCGAGGAGCTCGGGTTCGCGGTCGAGGGCCCCGCGCTCAACACGGCGTTCAAGCGGTTCAAGGAGCTGGCCGACAAGAAGAAGCACGTCACCGCGCTCGATCTCGAGGCCCTGGTCTCCGACGAGATGCGCCAGTCGCCGGCGGCCTACGTCCTCGAGTCGTTCGAGGTCGAGGCCTCGTCCGAGCGCGCTCCGCTCGCCCGCGTCCGGGTCTCGCTACCGGGGGACCGCGTCGTCGAGGGATCGTTCACCGGCGACGGGCCGGTCGACGCCTTCTTCAGCGCTATCAACGCCGCCACCGGCCACGAGGCGCGGCTCAAGGAGTACCACGTGTCCGCGGTCACGGGAGGCCGGGACGCCCTCGGCGAGGTCACGGTCCTGCTCGAGCTCGAGGGAGCGCTCGCCTCGGGCCAGGGCGTCTCCACCGACATCCTCGAGGCCTCGGGACGGGCCTACCTGCGGGCGCTCGCGGGCGCGCTGGCCGACGCTTCGCCGGCCGTGCAGGCCGAGCGGCACCTGGCGGACGCGGAGGTCGAGGCGGTCGTGGAGACGCCGACGCCGTAGGCGGCGCGGTGATGCGGTCGGTCCGCCGGGGTGCGCGCTACGCGGCCGCCGCTGGCGGATCCTCCCGCATGATCACCGTGTCGGCCACCTTGACGATCTCGTCGCAGGGCAGGTTCGCGGCGTTCGAGTGCTCGCGGATGGCCTCGGGGCTCGTGGCCTGGTAGACGCAGACCGTCCCCACGCGACCGTCGCCCTCGTCGGTCACGTAGGAGCGGATCCAGCGGACGTCCTCGGACATCTTGTCGCCCTCCTCGGTGGAGCGCTCCGCGGCCTGGTCAAGCTTCTCCGGCGAATCCCATCCGCCCCGGCGAAGGATCACGTAGGTGTCCATGGGCCTCGCCTTTCCCGCGGCTCTGGGTCCGCGCTTCGGGTTGCGCCGATCCTAAGGCGGCCGGCTCCGAAGCGCAAGGTGGCCCGCGTGTGCCACCGTGCCGGGCGACCGTGGCCATCGACCCGACCACAGACATCGTCCTCGCCACCGCGGGCGACGAAGTCGAGGACTTCACCTGGCAGGACGCCGAGCGCCTGATCCGCTTCGGACCCGGCGCGTTGGCCGACGCCCCGGCGCTGCTGGCCGAGCGCGGCTTCGACGGCTACGTTCTGCTCACCACGGAGCGGGCCCGCGGGCAGGCGCCCGAGCTTCTCGACGGTGCGAGCGCGGTGCTGCACGTGCCCGGAGGCCTCGTGCCCGAGGCCGCGACCGCCGTGCGCGACCAGGTGGAGGGCCGCCCTATCGTCGCGCTCGGGGGCGGGCGGGTCCTCGACGCGGCCAAGGCCATCTCCGCGGCCGACGGCCCGCCCTGTGCGGCGGTTCCCACCACGCTGGCCGGGTCGCCGATCACCCGCGTCCACCGGCTCCCCGAGGGGGTGTCGGGCGTCGATCTCGTCCGGCCGTCGCTCGTGGTGGCCGACCCTGACCTCTCGGCGTCCCAGCCGATGCCCGACCTGGCCGCGAGCGCGATGAACGCCCTGGCGCACGCCGTCGAGTCGCTGTACGCGCCGCGTCGCAGCCCGGTGACCGAGATGGCGGCGATGCGCGCCGCCGCGTCGATCGCGGGAGGCCTCGGCCGGGTCGTGTGCGACCGTCACCGGCTCGCCCTCGGCGCCGTGCTCGCGTCGTGGGCGGTGGGCGCGACCGGCTACTCCGTGCACCACCCGGTGTGCCAGACGCTGGTCGCCGGAGTCGGGACCCCCCACGCGGCCACGAACGCGGTGCTCCTCCCGCACAGCGTCCGCTTCG
>JACCZP010000182.1 GCA_013695885.1 Thermoleophilaceae bacterium
CCGCGACCGCGGCCCCGGCCCCACGTACGCCGCCGTCGGCCGGATCAGCCGCCCCTCCCGCTTCTGCTCGAGCACGTGGGCCGACCAACCGGCCACCCGAGCCGAGGAGAACAGCGGGGTGAAGAGCTGGGGCGGCACGCCCGCGAAGTCGAGCACCACCGCGGACCAGAACTCGACGTTGGTGGCCAGCACGCGGTCGGGGCGCCGTGCCGCGAGCTCGGCGAGCGCCGCCCGCTCGAGCGCCTCCGCGGCCTCGAGGCGCGGCGCGCCGATCTCGCGGGCGGTTCGCCGCAGCACGCGGGCGCGCGGGTCCTCGGCGCGGTAAACCCGGTGACCGAAGCCCATGAGCCGCTCGCCGCGGTCCAGGGCCTCGACCACGTAGCCCTCGGCGTCGCCGCGGCGCTCGACCTTGTCGAGCATGGCCAGCACGCGCGAGGGCGCCCCGCCGTGCAGCGGTCCGGACAGCGCGCCTACGGCAGCCGACATGCAGGCGGCCACGTCGGCGCCGGTAGAGGCCACCACCCGGGCGGTGAAAGTGGAGGCATTGATGCCGTGCTCGGCGGCCGAGATCCAGTAGGCGTCGATGGCCTTCGCGTGGTCGGGGTCGGCCTCCCCGCGCCAGCGCAGCAGGAAGCGCTCCGGAATCGAGGTCGCCATGTCGATCTCGCGCTGGGGCACCGGCGGACGGCCGATCCCGCGCGCGGACTGGGCGACGAAGGAGAGGGCCATGACCGAGACCCGCGCCAGATCGTCGCGGGCCTCCGCGTCGGAGATGTCGATCAGCTGCCCGAGCCCCCACTCGGGCCCGAGGACGGCCAGCGCGGCCTGAAGGTCCACGCGCGGGTCGCCCGAGCGCACCGAGAGAGCGTGCGGATCCGCCGGAGGCAGGCCGGGCTCGTAGGTGCCGTCCACCAGGAGCCCCCACACCTGCTCGAAGGGCACGGCGCCGACGAGCTCCTCGATGTCCACCCCGCGGTAGCGCAGAGCGCCGCCGGCGCGGTCGGGCTCGGCGATCTCGGTGGCGAACGCCACCACGCCCTCGAGGCCCGAGCGCACCTCGGGCATGGTCTGCTCCGCTCCGCTCACCGGCTAATGGTGGCATGTGGGACAGGAGCGGCTGCGGTCGGAGCGCACCCCTCGCGGTGGCGGGGTGTCGCTCGAGCACCACCTGGGTGGTCAGAGCGCCGTCCCTGGCTCGGCTGGCGGATCGCGCCCGGCCTACTGCTGTAGGTACACGTACAGCGGGATGAACACGATCGAGCAGTAGATCACCGCGATGCCGGTCGCGATCAGCGTCTTCGACCCGAAGATGTGCCCGAGCACGCCGATCCCGAAGCCCGCGGCGAACAGGAGGATGTACGGACCGATGTCCGGGTCGAGGGTGGGCTCCGAGGGCACGGCCGAAAGTATCCTCTCCCGATGGACGCCGTGCCGCAGACCGTCGAGGAGGTGCGCGACGGACTGGGGCAGGCGGGGTACCTGGCCGGCGAGTCCGCGGCGCTCGTCTCCTTCCTGGCTGCGCGGCTCGGCAAGCCGGTGCTCGTGGAGGGGCCGGCCGGCGTGGGGAAGACCGAGCTGGCCAAGGCGCTTGCCCGCGCGCGCGGTCACAAGCTCATCCGCCTCCAGTGCTACGAGGGCCTCGACGAGGCCAAGGCCCTCTACGAGTGGAACTACCGCAAGCAGCTCCTGCGCATCCAGGCCGAGGGCAGCGACGCCGGGTGGGATCAGGTTCAGGACGACATCTTCGGCGAGGAGTTCCTGCTCTCACGGCCGCTCCTGCGGGCCATCTCCGAGGACGAGCCGGTGGTGCTCCTGATCGACGAGATCGACAAGACCGACCAGGAGTTCGAGGCCATGCTCCTCGAGGTGCTATCGGAGTTCCAGGTATCGATCCCCGAGCTCGGCGTGATCGAGGCTCGATCGCGTCCGCTCGTGCTGCTCACCTCGAACAACTCCCGCGAGCTGACCGAGGCGCTCAAGCGCCGCTGCCTCTACCTGTGGCTCGACTACCCCGACCTCGAGCGTGAGCTCGAGATCGTCCGCCTGCACGAGC
>JACCZP010000186.1 GCA_013695885.1 Thermoleophilaceae bacterium
TGTGTGAAGGTCTACGTGCCGCCGCCCGCGGGAGCGCGGGACGGTGGGGGTTGGTGCTGCGCCTCGGGCGCGACGCGGGCGAGCTGGTGCTCTACCACCTTGCGGTCGGCGTCCGGCATCCCGACCACCCGTGGCAGCCGAGCGTCTATCAGGTCGCTCACCGCCGCCTGCACGGGGCGGCTGGGTAGAGCTATAGCCAGGGCGGCCGGAGTTGTCACACTGTCCCCTATGGAGGAGGACTCATCGATGAAGACCACCCCGAAGACCTCGTCCACGGGCGGCGGGCGAAGAGCCTCGTCCGAGGGTGCCAAGCTGCCGGCCGCCCGTAGGGCGCAGGAGCGCTTCCGCAGGCTCGCCGAGCGTCACCGGGAGACGCTCGCCCGACTCGCCCGGTAGCCGACGCCGGTGTGGCGCCCCGATCTCGGGGACTACCTGGCGGCCGCCGCCGTGGTCCTCGAGACTCCGGTTGAGCGGCTCGAGCGCCTGCCGCGACTCGACCTCGCCGAGTCGGCTCTCGCCGCACCGTTCGCCGGCTTCGGTGGGGAGGAGGCCTACCCTTTGCTGGAGGAGAAGGCCGCCGTCCTGCTCGATCACTTGGCGCGCAATCACCCGCTCCCGGATGGCAACAAACGCACCGCGTTCCTCGTGATGGTCGACTTCCTCGAGAACAACGGCCGGCCCTTCGGATCGCCCGATCCCGATGTCGACCACCCACAGGTCGAGCGCGTTGCCGCCGGCGAGGCCGACCTCGAGGAGATCACCGCCTGGGTGAGGCGCCGGATGGAGCCTCGCTAGGTCGCACCCAGGGACGCCCGCCGGCTTTGGCCGCGCCGAGCCCTCGTCGCGCCGTCGCGACGGGGCTCTTCTCGTTCTGGGACGCCCCGACCAGGGGCGAAGGACGTGCAAGGCTCCAACCATGGCAACTGGTGGCTGCGCTCGCAAGCCCACGAGCCGAGCTCCCGGCCGGCTTGCGGTCAAGGGCGTGCAGGGTCTCGCCGGATCTTCGATCGAGCGAGAGCTGCTGCTGCCGCTGCCTTCGAGCGGTCGCCCCAGGGCATAGCCTCCGGGGGTGCTGTCGAGGGTTGTGGTTCGGAACTTCAAGCGCTTCGACGAGGTCGAGATCGAGTTGGGCAACCCGGTGCTGTTCGTCGGCCCCAACGATGCTGGCAAGACCTCGGCTCTACAGGCGCTCATGCTGTGGGACCTTGGCCTGCGGCGGTGGACCGAGAAGCGTGGGGCGAAGAGCGCCCCGGAGAAGCGCCCGGGCGTAGCGATCAGCCGTCGGGATCTCACCGGGGTTCCCGCTCCGACCGCACGCCTCCTCTGGCGAGACCTCCACGTCCGCGATACCTACCGCAATGCGGAGGGTCAGCGCACCGACAACGTCCGTATCGACATCCAGGTCGACGGGGTGAGCGATGGGACGCCGTGGTCGTGCGGCCTCGAGTTCGACTACTCGAATGAGGAGACCTTCCTGTGCCGTCCCCTGCGACTGAACGGCGATGAGGGGCTAGCGCGCATGCCGGTGCCCGACCAAGCGAGGACGGTGCGAGTGGCATTCCTCGCGCCCATGTCAGGCCTTGCCGCCAACGAGCCTCGCCTCGAGCTCGGGGCCATCAACGTGCGCATCGGCGAGGGGCGAACGGCAGAGGTCCTCCGAAATCTCTGCCATCAGGTTCTCCAGCAGGCCGACGGCGCAGAACGTTGGGAGCGCCTGTCCGATCGGATCAGGTCGTTGTTCGGCGTCGAGCTCCACCAACCAGCGCTCATCACCGAGCGGGGTGAGATCGACATGTCCTATCGAACGCGCGACGGCGTGAGCCTGGATCTGTCCTCGGCGGGGCGAGGAATGCAGCAGACCCTGCTGCTCTTGTCCTTCTTGAGCTTGAACCCCGGGGCAACCGTGCTTCTCGACGAGCCCGATGCCCATCTCGAGATACTGCGGCAGCGCCAGACCTATCAGGTGCTCACCGACGCCGCCGTCGCGGAGGGCAGCCAGATCCTCGTGGCCAGCCACTCCGAGGTGCTCTTGAACGAGGCGGCCGACCGCGACGTCGTGGTCGCTTTCGTCGGCAGGCCGCATCGGATCGACGATCGCGGCAGCCAGGTTCTCAAGGCGCTCAAGGAGATCGGCTTCGAGGACTACTACCAAGCCGAGATCACCGGTTGGGTGCTCTACCTCGAGGGGTCGACCGACCTGGCCGTGCTCCGCGGGTTTGCCCGCGCCCTCGAGCATCCGGCGGGGTCGGTGCTCGATCGGCCCTTCGTCCACTACGTGGCGAACCTCCCCGCGAGGGCTCGGGACCATTTCTACGGGCTGCTCGAGGCCAAGCCGGATCTGGTCGGGGTGGCCCTCTTCGATCGTCTCGACTCACCGCTGCACGAGCGGCCTAACCTTCGCGAGGCCCAGTGGGCCCGCCGGGAGATCGAGAACTACCTCTGCCAGCCCGAGACCCTGCTGGCCTTCGCGGAGTCTACGGCGAGCCTCGATTTCGAAGGGCCGCTGTTCGCGGCGGCGGAAGGTGACCGCCGGCGCGCCCTGATGGACGAGTGCATCCGAGACCGAGTGCCTCCTGCGGCAATGCGCGATCGAGACGATCGCTTCTGGATCGACGTGAAGGCGAGCGACGAGCTGCTCGACCCGATCTTTGGCGCGTTCTACTCACGCCTCGGGACCGAGGACCTGATGCGCAAGACCGACTACCACCGACTCGTGCCCTGCG
>JACCZP010000228.1 GCA_013695885.1 Thermoleophilaceae bacterium
CGGACCGTGCTAGGCGGGGAATTAGCGGTGCCCTGTACTTGCAATCCGCTCTAGCAAGGCCGAATTCCCGACCGAGGGGTCTGGGGCTTCGGGGCCAGTACGCCGGCGTCCGGTGTCGATGGTCAGGTCCCGCGCGGTGGACGCTCGTGAACCAGGTCAGATCCGGGAGGAAGCAGCCTTAAGCGAAGCCGTCCATGCGCCGTGGGGAAGCCTGGCCGGAGCCGGACGGCGGCGGGAACGCCCGATACCCACCTCGACGCCGGGTGCACGGTCCACCTACCTCCCGTGGCCACCACCACCTCGTCGAGCAGTACCGGCCGCCCGGCGGCTGTGAGGGCGGCCGTGCCCGCCGCGTTCAGGGGGTTCGTGGAGCACGACCTCCTCACCTCGGCGAGCGCCATCGCCTTCCGGGTCCTGTTCGCGGCGGCCCCGGTGCTGCTGTTCCTGCTCGCGCTCAGCGGGTTCCTCGAGCTCGGCGACGTATGGGCCGTCGACATCGCTCCGCGCATCGCCCCCTATCTCCCGCCGTCGGGGTTCGCGTTCCTCAACGAATCGGTGGAGCCGCTGCTGCGCACGCGCCAGGGGCTCTGGCTGACGGTCGGTGCGGCGCTCGCCCTGTGGGAGGTATCGAGCGCGATGCGGGCGGTGATGGACGCCCTGAGCCGTGTCTACCGCTCCGAGCGCGCACGGACGTTCTCGAGGAGCGTGGGCGTCTCCGTGCTGCTAGCGCTGGGAGCGGGCACGTGCTACACGCTGGCCGCGCTCGTGATCGCGCACGGGCCCTTCGAGGCGATCGGGCTCAGCGAGGGCCTCCTGCTCGGAGCCCTCGACTTCCTCGTGAGGTGGGCGCTCGGACTCGGACTGCTCTTCGTGGGCATCGCGATCATCGTTCGCTTCGCCCCTGCGACCCCCCAGCCGATCTCCTGGGTCAGCCTCGGCTCCGTCCTCACCGTGGCCATGTGGATCGTCACCTCGCTGGCGTTCGGGTGGTACCTGACCGCGATAGCTCCGTACACGACGATCTTCGGCAGCCTCGCCTTCGTGATCGTGCTCATGACCTACCTCGACCTGTCGGTCATCGTCTTCCTGTTCGGCGTGGCGCTGGACGCGGCGATTCGCGAGCAGGTCGAGGGCACCGCGCACCCGGAGTAGGTCGAGCCCGGCGATCAACCGGGCGCGCGGCCCTCTCCCATCAGCAGCACGGCGGCACCGAGGAAGCACGCCGCTCCGAGCGAGGTGAGCGCGTTGGCCGCTCCGAGGTCGAGCTCCGCTCCGCTGCTCGAGACCGCCAACGACGCCACCGCGGCCCCCGCGAAGGCGATCGAGCCCGTGAGGTCGAGCACTCCGAGGCCCGACCCGCGACGACCGCCACCGCGCCGCTCACGGGCCTCCGCGAACGCGACGGCGCTGGCCACCAGGAAGCACGCGCACCCGACGGCGTCGGGCGTCCACACCAGCCGCACCTCCTCGGCTGCGACAGCGGCCCGAAGAGGAAGCACACCGAGCCGGCGGCGAACAGTCCTCCGGCCCACCACGACGCCTGGCCCGGAGCCCACCACCGCGAGGCCGTCACGCCTAGTGGTGGAACGCGAAGCCGTGCTCCTGCGCCGGCGCGCCTCCGCCGGCGTCGAGGCGCTCGACCGCGCGCCTCAGGTCGTCCATGAGGAGCTCCGCCAGGTCGTGGCCGAACCCGTTGCGGACGACGATCCTCAGCACCGCCATCTCCTCGAGGTCCGGAGGCATCCGGTAGGCGGGCACCTGCCAGCCGCGCGTCCGCAGGGCCTCCGAGACGTCGTAGACGGTGTAGGCGGTCACCCCGTCGGCGAGGCGGAAGGCGAACGCCGGTATGCCCGTGCCGTCGGACACGAGCACGAACGGGCCGAGCGCGGCGATCTCCGAAGCCAGCCACCGCGCGGTGTCGCGGCAGGCCTGCTGCACGCGGCGGTAGCCGTCGCGGCCGAGGCGCAGCAGGTTGTAGTACTGCGCGACCACCTGCGCCCCCGGGCGGGAGAAGTTGAGCGCGAAGGTCGGCATGTCCCCGCCCAGGTAGTCGACCCGGAACACGAGCTCCTCGGGCAGCGCCGCGCGGTCGCGCCAGACCATCCACCCGACTCCGGGGAACACGAGCCCGTACTTGTGTCCCGACGCGTTGATCGAGGCGACGCGATCGAGGCGGAAGTCCCACTCGAGCTCGGGGTCGAGGAACGGGGCGACGAACCCGCCCGAGGCGGCGTCGACGTGGATCGGCACGTCCAGTCCGCCGTCGGTCTCGAGGCGGTCGAGCGCCGCGGCGATCTCGGCCACCGGCTCGTAGGCGCCGTCGAAGGTCGATCCGAGGATGGCCACCACGCCGATCGTGTTCTCGTCGCAGTGGGCCACGGCCCCTTCGGGCGTCAGGTGGGTGCTTGCTTGGCCCACCGGCACGAGCCGCGGCTCGACGTCCCAGTAGCGGCAGAACTTCTCCCAGCACACCTGCACGTTCGAGCCCATCACGAGGTTGGGGCGGTCGGCGGCCTTCCCGGCGGCCTGGCGGACGGCGCGCCAGCGCCACTTGAGCGCGAGCCCTCCGAGCATGCACGCCTCGCTCGAGCCGCTGGTGGAGCATCCCACGCCGGGCTCGGCGTCCGATGCGCCCCACAGGTCGGCGAGGATCTTGACCGTGCGATTCTCGATCTCCGCCGTCTGCGGGTACTCGTCCTTGTCGACCATGTTCTTGTCGAAGCACTCGGACATGAGCTGCTGGGCCTGCGGCTCCATCCAGGTGGACACGAAGGTGGCGAGGTTCAACCGGGCGTTGCCGTCGAGCATGAGCTCGTCGCGGACCACCTGGTAGGCGGTGTCCGGGGCCATCGCCTGCTCGGGGATGCGAAAGCGCGGGATCGCCGCGACCTCGCCGGGCTGGGCGAACTGCGGCCGCACGTCGAGGCGGGAGTCCGCGGCCTCGGCGGCGCGCACGTGCTGGTGGAGGGCCACCGGGGCGCCGCTGCGGTCAGGCCGCCGCCGGAGGCGGGACGGGTCCGGGCGGCGGACCGCCCATCGGCGGGGGCGAACCCGCGGGCCCGGGCGGAGGCGGGTGCATCGGGCCGCCCGCGGCAGGCACGGGCGGGGCGGTGAGCCGCAGGTAGGCCAGCGTCCAGAACGCGTGGTTGAAGGTGCCGAGGGCGCCGATCGCCGCCAAGAAGGGACCGAGCAGGACCAGACCGGCTACGACCGCCGCGACGATCGCGGCGGTGTAGTACCCGGAAATCCCCAGGGCGATGGCGGGGATGAACAGGACGAGGCCCACGAGAAGGGCGGCCAGAAAGAGCACGATCGCGCCCGCGATGCCGAGCGCGAGCTGGAGCAGGCCGAGGAGGAGGCTGGTGCCGAGGCGGGTCCGGAACATGCGCCACCCCGTGCGCAGGGCGTCAACGACCCCCTCCTCACCCACGATCAATGCGCGCAGCGCGAGCTGCCAGATGATGGTCAGCGGAAAGAAGACCACGATCAGCGCGACGACGGCGAGCAGCGCGACGAGCACGATGAGGGCGATGCCGCCTCCGGACGGGTCTCCACCCGCCAGCGCGGCGAAGATCACCAGCCCCACCGGGATCCCTATCGCCAGGAGGCACCCGATCGCGATGACCCCGAAGAGGAGCGCCTCCCCGAGCACGCGCCAGAAGGTCGCGAGTCCGGCCCTCCACGCGAGCCCGAAGCTCCGACGCTCGCCTCCATCGATCGCGGCCACGCTCGTGGCCAGCGCACCCTGAGAGATCAGCGAGAGGGCGATGGACACCAGCACGAGGACCGCGACGACGACGCCGACGACGATCAGGAACGTCATGAAGTCCGAAGACGATGCTTGGGAGGAGAAGTCGTCGCCGTTCCCACCGTACGAGGGAAAGCCGCCGCCGGGTACGTTGAAGTTGCCTCCCGCCGAGCTCCCCGCAAAGATCCCGAAGAACCACAGGTAGCGGTGGTGCCGGGCGATCGAGAACGCCTGCTTGATCAGCTCGCCGTAGTTCATCAGGGTGGGGAGTCTGCCCGATCGGTTGGTCGAACGCCCGCGCCGTCGCTACCCACCGCAGGGCTCGAGCAGCGCCCAGGAGCGGTTGCGGGCGACCTCGCAGTCGTAGCCGCGGGGCACCGGCGCGGCGGGGGTGCGGTCGCGGGGGTCGAGGAGGGCGAGGCGGGTGGCCTCGGGGGACGCCGCGGCCAGGAACAGCCCCTGCGCCGGCGCCGGTCGCTCGACGGCGGAGTGCACCTGCCCCGGCGTCAGCCCCGACCAGTAGGCCACCCCGGGGCTCGCCCGGTGCGTCGGGAGGTACACCGCGCCGGCGTGCCCCATCGCCGTGCGCGCACGCGGCGAGCTGACGAGCTCGCGCAGGTCCGCGGCCACGGCGTCGCGCCGGGCGATGTCAGCCCGCAGCTCCGCGAGGCGCACGGCCTGGAAGGGCGAGAGCACCACGAGGACCACGAGCACCGCCAGGCCTACCAGCCGGGCGCGGGGGCGGACCGGGTGTCCGGCCGGCAGCGCGGTCCACCCGAGCGCCGCGAGCGCGGACCACACGGCGATCATCGCCGCCGCGACGAACATGTAGCGCCCGAGCAGCGGGAGGCCGGCGACCGCGAAGGCCACGATGGCCACGCCGTTCAGGCCGGCCACGACGACGAGCAGGAGCGTTCCGCGCCGCCGGCACAGGGCGAGAGCGCCCGCGAGGCCGATCACCCCGGCCACGAGCTCGGGCAGACGGAGGATCTCGCCGAGGCGGAAGGGCACCACGGCCGGAAGCGCGGTCAGCCCGGTGGGCCGCTCGAGGCGCTCCGCGAGGCGGCTCGTACCGGTCAGGGACCAGAGCGGGTCGCCGGTCACGAGGCCGTCGCCGAGGAGCCACAGGGCAGGAGCGGCGCCGGCCAGCAGGGCGAGCCCCGCGCGCTGCGAGAAGCCCCGCGCCGGGAGGAGCCACAGCCAGTAGACCGCCGACACCAGCCAGACCTCGGGCCGCAGCAGACCGGCCAGCGCCAGGAGCACCAGCACCACCGCGCCACGGCGCGGTCGCCGCGCCTCGAGCACCGCTGCCCACACGACGAGCGCGGCGGCCGGGAGGTCCACGTACCCGCGCACGCCGTAGGAGAGGTAGGGCACCCGGGTGAGCACGATCAGCGCGGCGAGCGCGCCCACGGGCCACGCGTAGACGGTCTGCCCGAGCCGGAACAGGCCGACGGCGAGGGCACCGAGGCCGAGCAGTCCGGCCGCGATGAGGGCCTCCTCGGCGGCGTCGCCCAGAGGCGAGAGGAGCGCGCCGGCCGCTATGGCCAGCGGATGGGGCGTGGGGGCGTAGGGCACCCCGTACTCCGGGCGCTGCCCCTCGACCAGCTCGGCGCCCCACACGAGCGCGTAGAAGGTGTCGTAGTTGAGGAACGCGTGCCCGAAGGCCAGCGCCACCAGGGCCGCGATGACACCGCTCAGGAGCACGTCGAGCAGTGCCCCGCGCGGCCATCGCATCGCGCCTCAGACTAGGCCCACGGGCGGTCCCGACGCCGGCGCGGACGGGCCCCGTGGGGTCCTTTCCACGACTAGCATGGATCGCGATGCTCTCCCTCTACCGCCGTCACCGTCCGCGCACGTTCGACGACGTCGTCGGCCAGGAGCACATCGTCCGCACGCTGCGCAACGCGATCGAGCTGGGGAAGGTCCACCACGCGAACCTGTTCGTCGGCTCGCGCGGCACGGGCAAGACCTCGATGGCCAAGCTCCTCGCCTGCGCGCTGAACGCGGGCGACGGTCCGCGCGCCGACTTCTCCCCCGACGACCCTGCATGCCAGGCCATCCGGGGCGCCACCTCGCTCGACGTGGTGGAGATGGACGCGGCGTCGAACAACTCGGTCGACGACATCCGCGAGCTGCGCGAGAACGTGGCCCTGGCGCCGATGGGAAGCGCCCGGCGCGTCTACATCCTCGACGAGGCCCACATGCTGTCCACCGCGGCGTGGAACGCGTTCCTGAAGACGCTCGAGGAACCGCCCGCGCACGTCGTCTTCGTGCTCGCCACCACCGAGGCGCACAAGGTGCCGGCCACGATCGTCGACCGCTGCCACCGATTCGACTTCCACCGGCCCTCGCTCGAGCAGATCGCCGGGGTACTGCGCCGCGTGTCCGCGGAGGAGGGCATCGAGATACCGGACGCTGCCGTCGGCATGATCGCCCGCTCGGCTACCGGGTCGTTCCGCGATGCGCTCGGCACGCTCGAGCAGCTCGTCACCTACGGCGGTCGGGAGGTGCGCACCGACGACGTGCTCGAGGTGCTCGGCGTGGCCGACGCCGAGCTCGTGCTCGACGCCGCGGAGTCCATCGCGGACCACGACGCGAAGGCCGCGCTCATGGCCGTCGAGCGCCTCGCCGGCTCCGGACGCGACGCCACCCAGTTCATGCGCGACCTGGCCGCGCACCTGCGCCACCTGTTCGTGGTGCAGACCCTCGGCCACGTGCCCGACTCCTTCGCGGTCACCGCCGGCCACACCGACCGCCTGTCCGGCCAGGCCGACCGCCTCGCCCACGGTGAGGTGCTGCGCGCGATCGACCTGCTGGCCGCGGGGGTGGCGGCGGTCAAGGACGGGTCAGAGCCCCGCATCCAGCTCGAGCTCGCCCTGCTGAAGGCCGCCCAGCCCGAGGCCGACCGCTCGCTCGCCGCCCTCATGTTCCGCATCGAGCGGCTCGAGGAGCGCCTCGACGGCGCCGGGAGGGCGAGCGTGGAGCGAGCGCCCGAGCCCGCGCCCGCCTCGCCGCGGAGCGCTCCGGTGGTCGCGGAGCGCCGGCC
>JACCZP010000235.1 GCA_013695885.1 Thermoleophilaceae bacterium
TCCGGCTCGTGTCGGTGCCGTGGGAGCTCGGCTTCGAGCCTCCCACGCCAGAGCGGCTCGTGCTCGGCCGCGGGGAGGTCGTGCGCCCCGGCGCCGACGCGGTGATCGTGGGCGCCGGTCCCGTGGCGCTCTCCCAGTCCTACGCGGCGGCGGAGCTGCTCGCCGAGCGGGGCGTCGAGTGCACGGTCGTCGACCTGCCCTGGCTGCGCGACGTGGACGGTGCGTGGCTCGCCGAGCTGGCCGACGGCGCCCCGATCTTCTGCGTGGACAACCACTACCTCACCGGTGGCCAGGGCGACGCGGTGGCCTCCGCCCTCGCCACCCAGGCGGTCGCTCCGGTGGGGCTCGTGCGCAAGATCGGTGTGGACCGCGTGCCGGTATGCGGCACGAACGACGAGGTCCTGCGCGCCCACGACCTCGACGCCGACGGCATAGCGGAGCGCCTGGGGACTGAGCTCACGGCGCACGCCGAGCTCCTGCCCCGGGTCTGACCGGTGCGCCGAAGAGCGCAGAGCTCATTGAGCCGCCTGATCGCGGGGACCCGGCTGCTCGGTCGGCTCAGAGCGGCCGAGCGACGGGTCGAGAAGCTCGAGGCGAAACTCGAGAAGGGGCGGTCCAGGCGGAGGCGAGATCGTCAAGCGCACCGAAAGACGCGCAGGGCGCTCGAGCGCCTTCGGAAGGAACCGGACGGCGCGGTTCCCGCGCGGACTCGGCTGAAGTACAAGCGCGCGGAGATCCTTCTCGCCTCTCCATCGAGGCAAGCGTTCGAACGCCGGCGCGCGGTGCAGAAGGAGCCCTTCACCGCGAGGTGGATCGAGCAGATGGCTCAGGGGGCCGTCCTGTACGACGTGGGAGCGAACGTGGGGCCGTACTCCCTGCTCGCGGCGGTGCGGGGGGTGCGGGTGATCGCCTTCGAGCCAGCCTACGCGAACTTCGACGTGCTCCATCAGAACGTGCTGCTCAACTCCGCGAGCGAGCTCGTCACTCCCCTGCCGATCGCGCTCGGTGAGAACACGGAGCTGGGCGAGCTCGGGCTGAGCTCCCTCGAGCCCGGATCGGCCCTGCACGCGATGCGGGGCGAAACGACCGAGCTCGAAGAGCCGCTCCACCGCCAGGCTGTCCTCGCCTATCGCCTGGATGACGTCATCGAGCAGTTTGCACTGCCCGAGCCGGAGCACCTCAAGCTCGATGCCGACGGGTCGGAGCTCGCCGTCCTTCGAGGCGCGACCACGGCGCTGGGGCGAGAGTCCCTGCGAACCGCGCTCGTCGAGGTCCACGACGAGCAGCGGCAGGAGATAGAGACCCTGCTGCTCGAGCACGGCCTGGAGCCCGTCGAGCGCCACGAGCGCCGTGCCCGGACTGGCACCTTGATGCCCTTCTCCTACATCCGCTTCGCACGCGACGGGGGGGACTCCGCCCTCGGCGCGGAGGGCGGCGCGGCGCGCGTCGCTGAACTGCCGGGCGAAGTCCGATGACCGAGCACGAGCGCTTCGTCGCGATCGACCTCGAGGCGGGGGAGGTCACGGTCGATCACGGCCGGGCGACCTACCCCCTCGACACCCCCGAGGCCTTCGCCGCCGTCTCGCGGGCGTGGCTGCGGGCCGGCTGGGACACCAAGTACGTCTACAGCTTCACGTGGCTGGGTCGCCCGATCATCCAGCTGCCGGAGGACATGGTGCGCCTCCAGGAGGTCATCCACTCCCTCCGGCCCGAAGTGATCGTGGAGACCGGCGTAGCCCACGGGGGGTCATTGGTGTTCTCGGCCAGCCTCTGCAAGATCATGGACCACGGCCGGGTGGTCGCATCGACGTCGAGATCCGCCCGCACAACCGCGCCGCGATCGAGGCGCACCCGCTGAGCCCCCTGATCACCCTGTTCGAGGGAGGCTCGGCGAGCCCCGAGATCGTCGAGGAGGTAAGCGAGAACGTCGACGGTGCGAGCACCGTGCTCGTGCTGCTCGACTCCGGCCACACCCGCGACCACATCCTCGCCGAGCTCCGGGCGTACGGCCCGCTGGTGAGCCCGGGCTCCTACATCGGGCACTCGACGACGTCGTACACGCTCACGTAGTCGCGGCTCGACTCGGGCGCGGTCCGGAGCGTGAGCTCGCCCGTGGCCACCACCTCCCGCAGCACGGAGGCCACGAAGAGCCGGGACCGCAGGTCCGGGCCGTAGACGCTCGCGAGCGGACCACGCGAGAGGCCGTTCCCGGAAGTCGGTGACCCCGGCGCAGTCCACGACGATCCGAGGTCCCGTCCTCGAAGATCCTCGTCGCGTCGCGGGGCGCGGTGATCCAGCCCAAGAGCCTCGATCCGGCGAACCAGGTGCGAGCCGATGAAGCCGTCGGCGCCGAGAACGGTGATCGTGTTCACCGGCGATCGCCGGCTCGTTGCAGGCCGAGGGTCGCGCCCGCGGCTGCCGACATCCGCCGCGTCGTCCTAACGGCGCTCGAGGCGCCCGCCCAACCGAGTCCGGGCGATGCTGGCACGCAGCTGGTGCGCGAACCCACTTCGCAGCTGGGCCTCCAGCTTCTCGCGCTTGCGCTCCGACTTGTCGAGCTCCCTCCGAAGCTGCGCGAGCTCCTTGCGAAGCAGCTTGAGCTCCGCGTCACGATCCCAGACCCTCCTCTTGAGCTTCTTGGCCTTGGCGTACATCCGCTTGATCGCCTCGTTCAGATCGGCGTGCGTCCTCCAAGCCCTCGCCTCGTGATGGATCAGGTAGGCGTTCTCACTCTCGTCAGAGGTCTTCGAGTAGAAGTACTCGAGTGGGTATCTCGTCAGCTCCGGGAAGTCCTTCAACAGATCGTCCAGGAAGATCGGCCCCGAGTCCTCCTTGTTGTGGCCGAAGACCTCATGCGCCTTCGCCTCGCATACGGCGCGCTCCATCACGGGGTGGTGCGCCGAGGCGCCGATGATCGAGCTACCGATCCGCTGCTTCACGATCTTCTCCCCCTTGCGCTCGTCGACGATGTAGCCGACGAAGAAGTCGATGCCCTCGACGAGCTCGTCGATCGGCCGTAGGCACTCGGTGTCCATGTCGATGTAGACCCCTCCGAAGCTCCGAAG
>JACCZP010000253.1 GCA_013695885.1 Thermoleophilaceae bacterium
GGCGAGCTCTACGGCTTCCCGCGGCTCGTGGACCTCTCGCCCCTCTACGACTTCCAGCAGCAGCACGTGGCCGACATGAACATCGAGGGCGTCGCGATCACCGGTGACCGCGTGGTGCTCGTGAACCGCGGCAACTCGAAGGAGGGCGAGAACGTGGCGATCTACCTCTCGCTCGAGGAGGTGACCGAGGCGCTGCTGAGCGACTTCAAGCTCGACGCCTCGGAGCTGCTCGAGGTGCAGTCCTACGACCTCGGCGAGAAGGACGGCATCCCGCTGGCCTTCTCGGATGTCGACGCCCTGCCCGACGGGCGCCTCGTGTTCACGGCCACCGCCGAGGGCATCCCCGGCACCGACCACGAGGACGAGGACGCCGGATCGGCCATCGGGGTGATCGACCAGAACGGCGAGGTGGCCTACTTCGAGATGATCGGCGACTCCGACATCGCCCTCGAGGGCGTGGACGCGCGGATCTCCGACGAGGACGACTCCATCGACGTGCTCCTCTGCCAGGACGCCGACGATCCCGACATCGCCTCGCCGCTCTACCGGGCCACGATCCCGATCAGCGGCGACCTCGAGGCGGGCACCGGCCGGATCCAGGAGTAGCCCGCCGCCGAGGCGGGCACCGGCAGGGTCGGGACCGGCGCGTCGCCCCGGCCGGGCGCTAGGCGGCCGAGGAGGGCACCAGCGCGTCGGCCCGCTTCACCCCGAAGCCCGCGTACAGCACGCCGACGTCCTTGCTGGTCTCGAGCTTGGTGCGCCGGCCCATCTCCCCGTGGGAGATCTCACCGCGCTTGCGCTGTCGCAGCGCGCCGATCAGCGACACCGGATTGCCGGCCGGCGACATGCCCACGACCTCCGCGTTAGCCATCCCGAAGCGCTCCATCAGCCGGTGGAGCTCGGGCGGCCTGATGAACATGTCCCAGTCGTGGAGATCGGGCTCCGTGAAGCTCGTCGCGCCCCACTCCTGGGCCAGCTTGATCATCACCAGCCAGCTCTTGCGCGTGCGGTTGATCGTGTCGTAGAAGTAGATCCCCCCGGGGGCGAGCACGCGCGCGGTCTCCGCGACGACCCGCCCGAGGTCGTCCACGTGCTCGAGCACGTCGCAGCAGTACACGATGTCGAAGGATCCCTCGGCGAAGGGCAGCTCCTCCCCAGAGGCCTTCTGGTACTCGATGTCGAGGCCGGTCTCGCGGGCATGGTCGCGCGCCGCGGCGATCGACTGCTCGGAGGGGTCCACACCGGTCACCCGGCAGCCGAGGCGGGCGAACTCCTCGGCGAGCAGACCCCCGCCGCAGCCGATGTCGAGCGTTCGCAGTCCCGTGGGATCGACCCCGAGCCGGTCGACGAGCACGCCGCGGAAGTAGCCGAAGCGCGTGGGGTTGACCCCGGTGCGCAGGCCGGCGAGCGGGGTGTGCTCGTCCCACCACCCGAGGCGGTCGTACATCGCGTTGTCGACGGGCACGGCCCCTGCCTCCTCATCCTCGAAGCCGCGCGCGGGACCCGCCGCAGGCTATCCGTGCAGCCCGCACTCCGTCTTATCGAAAGCCGCCCAGCGGCCCTCGCGGCCCGAGCCGGGCGTCGTGCAGTGCGTGCAGCCGATCGAGCCGTATCCGCGCTGGTGCAGGGCGTTGAAGGGGACGTCGTAGCGCTCGATGTAGTCCCAGACCTGCTCCTCGGACCAGTCGGCCAGCGGGTTCACCTTCCACAGGCCGTGGCGCTCGTCCCACCCGAGCTTGGGCGAGTCGGCGCGCTCCGACGACTGGTCGCGACGCACGCCCGCGACCCAGGCGTCGACGTGGGTCAGCGCCTCCCGCAGCGGGTCGACCTTGCGGATCGCGCAGCACGCGTCGGGGTCGCGACGCCAGAGCTCGTCACCGTGGACCGTGGCCTGCCGGGCGAGCGTCATCCCCTGGTAGACGTCGATCTCGATCCCGTAACGGCGCTCGACCTCCTGCCAGGTCTCGTAGGTCTCGGGGAACAGCACGCCGGTGTCGACCGTGAAGACGCGGACCTCGGGCTCGATCCGCAGGATCATGTCGAGGATGACCGAGGCCTCCTTCTGGAAGGAGCACGCCACGTAGAGGCGCGGGTGGAAGCGCTCGACGGCCTCCGCCAGCACCTCCTCGGCGGAGCCCTCCTCGACCTCGGAGCCGAAGGCGACGGTCATGTCGAGCCGCACATCGCTACGCCGCCGCCGCGACGGCCGCCTCGGCGGCGGCCGGAGCCAGCTGCTCGCTCCACCAGTCGGACTCCGTGCGCGCGGCGAACGCCGCGAAGGTCTCGCCCTCGTCGTGCATCTGCTCGTAGAGGGTGAGGATGCGCACCAGCGTCTCGTTCAGGTCCCAGTGGGGGATCTTGCGCGCCACGACGTCCCCGAACTTCGGCTCGGGGCCGAGGTGTCCTCCGATGCGGATGTCCATGGCCTCGACGAACTCGCCGTCCACCTTCTTGAGCACGCCCTCGATGCCGATGTCGGCGATCTGATGCTGGGCGCACGAGGAGGAGCAGCCCGCGAAGTGCACGCGCAGGTCCTCGCCGTGGCCGTTGGCGACGATGTTGGCGTCGAGGAACCTCGCGATCTCGTGCGCACGCTCCTTGGTGTGGACCTTGGCCAGCCCGCAGAACTCCTTGCCGGTGCAGGTCTGAAGGCCGCGGGCGAACAGTGAGGGCTCCGGCGAGAGGTACTCGAGCAGCGGCTCCGCCAGCAGCTCGGGGACCCGCTCGTTCGGCACCCAGGGGATGACGATGTTCTGCTGGTGGGTGAGCCGGACCTCGCCGTCGCGGGTGCCGTACTCGCGCGCGAGGCGGACGACCTCGCGGAACTGCTCGCCGCGGATGCGCCCTACCGGCACGCACAGCCCGACCGCCGAATGCACGCCGTCGGCCTGCGGGGTGACGCCGATGTGGTCGTGGCCGCGCAGGTCCGGCGCGGTGTGGACGCCGCGGCGCAGCTCGTAGCCCACCCGCTCCTCGAGCTGGGCGCGAAACTCCTCGGGGCCGACCCGGTCGAGGAGGAACTTGAGCCGGGCCTTGCCGCGCGACTTGCGGTTCTCCTCGGAGTCGCGGAAGATCGCGGTGATCTGCTCGACCACGGCGGGGGCCTCGGCCTCATCCACCCAAACGTCGATCCAGCGGGCGAAGCGCGGGTGCGAGGAGAGCCCGCCCCCAACGCGGAGGTTGAACCCCGGCGTGCCGTCCTCGGCCAGCGCCCCGGAGAGCGCGACGTCGTTGATCAGGCCCCGGGCGCAGTCCTCGGTGCAGCCCGTCACCGAGATCTTGTACTTGCGCGGCAGGTTCGAGTAGGCGCGGTTGTCGAGCAGGCGGAGATGGATGGCCTCGGCCACCGCCTGGCCGTCGGCGATCTGGTCGTGGGCGATGCCGGCAAGGGTGCACCCCACCACGTTGCGGGTGATGTCCCCGCACGCGCCGCTCGAGGTCAGGCCCGTCTCCTCGAAGCGGCGGAAGATGCCCGGAATGGCGTCGAGGGTGATCCAGTGGTGCTGGACGCACTGGCGCGTGGTGCAGTCGAGGAAGCCCCGGCCCTGCTCGTCGGCGATGTCCGCGAACAGCTCGGCCTGGTCGCCGGTCAGCACGCCCTGCACGACCTTGGTGCGGAGCATGAAGTGGCCGTCACCGGTGTTGTGGGCGTAGAGCCCGTACCACTTGAGGCGGGCGACGTCCTGCTCGTCGAGGGTCTCCCAGCCGTCGCGGGATGCACGCTCGAGGGCCCCGTAGACGTCCAGCCCGTCCTTCTCGGCCTTCATCTTCTCGAACTTGTTCATGGCCCCCGTCCCGCGTCGGTCGAGTCCCCGCCCGGATGCCCCGGTCGCGGCATGGCGAGCGGGGAAAACTAGCAAAAGCCGGTCGGGTATGTGGCTATTGGATTGGGGGGACCGGGCTCGGCCGGACCGCCGAGCCCGCGCCCGCCCGCGCTCGGAGAGCGCTACGCCGTAGCCCCGGCGGCGCTTCCCGCCGCGCTCTTCAGTTCCTCGGCACGGTCGGTCCGCTCCCAGGTGAAGTCCTCGTCCTCGCGGCCGAAGTGGCCGTAGGCCGCGGTCTTCACGTAGATCGGCCGGTGCAGGTCGAGGTAGGAGCGGAAGGCGCCGGGGCGCAGGTCGAAGTGCTCGCGGACGAGCTCGCTGATCTGGTGGTCGGGGATGCGACCGGAGCCGAAGGTGTCGACCATCACAGAAATGGGCTCCGACACGCCGATCGCGTAGGCCACCTGGATCTCGCATCGCTCCGCGAGGCCGGCGGCCACGATGTTCTTGGCCACGTAGCGCGCCGCGTAGGCGGCCGAGCGGTCGACCTTCGAGGGGTCCTTGCCCGAGAACGCGCCGCCACCGTGGCGGGCCATGCCGCCGTAGGTGTCGACGATGATCTTGCGCCCGGTCAGCCCGCAGTCGCCCATCGGGCCGCCGACCTCGAACTTGCCGGTCGGGTTCACGAGCATGCTCTCGCGCAGCGACTCGGCGTCGTAGAGCTCGGCGGGGAGGACGGGCTCGACCACGTGCTCCCAGAGGTCGGGCCTGATCTGCGAGTCGGTGTCGACGCCCGGCGCGTGCTGGCTCGAGATCAGGATCCGCTCGATCGCCACCGGCTTGTGGTCCTGGTAGCGAACGGTGACCTGTGTCTTGCCGTCGGGGCGCAGGTACTCCATCGACCCGTCGCGGCGCGCCTCGGCCATCTGCTTGGCCAACCGATGGGCGAGGGCGATGGGGAGCGGCATGAGCTCGGGCGTGTCGTTGGTCGCGTAGCCGAACATCATCCCCTGGTCGCCGGCGCCGGCCACCCCGTGGTCGTCGTCGCTCGAGCCCGAGCCGCTGCGCGTCTCGTGGGAGCGCTCCACGCCCTGGGCGATGTCGGCCGACTGCTTGTCGACCGCCGTGATCACCGCGCAGGTGTCGCAGTCGAAGCCGAAGGATGCGTCGTCGTAGCCGATGCGGCGGATCGTCTCGCGCGCGATGTCCTGGAAGTCGAGAACGGCGTTGGCGGTGATCTCGCCCGAGATCACGACGAGCCCGGTGTTGACGAGCGTCTCGCAGGCCACGCGGCCGTTCGGGTCCTCGGCCATGACCGCGTCGAGCACGGAGTCCGAGATCTGGTCGGCGATCTTGTCGGGATGGCCCTCGGTGACCGACTCCGAGGTGAAGAGGTACTCGTTCCGGGACAGGCTCTCGTTGGCGTTCATCGGGGCGCGCGTCGCTCCTTGCTGGCGGAAATAGGCCCGCGGAGCTTATTACCGGGAGCGCGTGCGGTCGCTTCGCGGCTCGCGGCCGCGGAAGTCGATCGAGAGCGGCACGCCGTCGAGCGCGTAGCGCTCGCGCAGGCGGTTCTCGATGAAGTAGGCGTAGTCGCGGGTCAGCCGGCTGCGGTCCGACACCTGGATCGCGAAGCGCGGCGGCCGCGTCTCGAACTGGGCCATGTAGTAGAGGCGAAGGCGCCGGCCGCGCACGAGCGGGGGCTCGCGCTGGGCCTGGACGTCGGCCAGGAAGCGGTTGAGCTCGGGGGTCGGGAGGCGGTCGGCGGCGCGATCGGCCAGCGCGAGGCACTCGAGCAGGAGGCGCCGCACCCCCCGGCCGGTATGCGCCGAGGCGGTGAGCACCCGCGGGCGCAGGCGCAGCTTCCCGCGGGCACGCCCGCGCAGGTCCTCGAGGTCGACGTCCTCCGGCGCGGCGTCCCACTTGTTCAGCGCGATCAGCGTGGCGCAGCCGCTCTTCATCGCCAGGTCGCCGACCCTCAGGTCGTCGGCCGTGATGCCGGCGGAGGCGTCGGCCACCAGCAGTGCCACGTCGGCGCGCTCGGCGGCGCGCTCGGAGCGAAGCTGCGCGTAGTAGTCGACGTCCCCGGGCAGGCGGGCGCGGCGGCGCAGGCCGGCGGTGTCGACGAGCACGAGCGGGCGGCCGTCGACCTCGAGGGCGGTGTCGATCGCGTCGCGGGTGGTGCCGGGAAGGTCGGAGACGATCACCCGCTCCTCCCCCAGGATGCGGTTGACCAGCGAGGACTTGCCGACGTTCGGGCGGCCGATGACCGCGAGGCGCGGCGGCGGCTCCGGCGCGTCGGTCGCGAGGGCCCCCGCGGCCTCGAGGCCGGCGGTCACCCGGTCGAGCAGGTCGCCGGTCCCGATGCCCTGGGCGGCCGACACCGGCACCGGGTCCCCGAGCCCCAGGCCGTAGAAGTCGGTGGCCGCGGGCGCCGCCGCGCCCGAGTCGAGCTTGTTGACGGCCACCACGACCGGCACGCGCGCGCGCCGGAGCTCGCGGGCGAACTCGTCGTCACCCGGTCGTAGGCCCGCCCGGCCGTCGACCACCAGCACCGCGGCCGCGGCATCGGCCAGCGCGCGGCGCGCCTGGGCCTGCACCGCCCGCGAGAGGTCGTCCTCCTCGGCAAGATCGACCCCGCCGGTGTCCACGAGCACCAGCGCCCGCCCGTTCCACTCGGTCTCGATCTCCTTGCGGTCGCGGGTGACGCCCGACTCCTCGTGCACCACGGCCTCGCGGCTCTGGGCCAGGCGGTTGACAAGCGTCGACTTGCCGACGTTCGGGAAGCCGAGGATGGCGATCTTGGGCGGGGTCACCGGACCAAAGCTAGGTTGCGACTGCGGAGCGCGCAGGGCGACCGCGATCCGGCGGGCCGGCGCTACTCCGACCGATCGCGCGCCAGCGCCACGATCCGCTCCACCACCTGGTCGACGTCGAGCCCGGTGGTGTCGAGGTCGACCGCATCGTCGGCGGCGCGCAGCGGCGAGTGCTCGCGCGAGCGGTCCTGCTCGTCGCGCAGCGTCTGGTCCATAAGGACGGTCTCCGGGTCCACCCCGATCTCGGCCGCCCTTCGGCGGGCCCGCTCCTCCGGCGAGGCGGTGAGGAAGACCTTGAGCGCGGCGTCGGGCGCCACCACGGTGCCGATGTCGCGGCCCTCGGCCACCCAGTCGCCGCTCGACATGAGCTCGCGTTGCCTGTCGACCAGGGCGTGGCGCACCTCGGGGTCGGTGGCGATCCGCGAGGCGGTCTCGGAGGCCTCCGGCGTGCGGATGGCCTCGGTCACGTCCCGCCCCTCGACCCTCACCCGCCGGCCGAGCTCGATGTCGAGCTCTCGGGCGCGATCGGCGGCGGGCCCGCCCCGCTCAAGGAAGGCCAGGGCCGTGGCACGGTACATCGCACCCGAGTCGAGGTAGGTGAACCCGAGCGCCTCCGCGGACGCCCGGGCCACCGTGCTCTTCCCCGCGCCGGCGGGCCCGTCGATCGCCACGACCATCGGCGCGAGGGTAGGCGCCGGCCCCAGCGGCACGAGATCAGCCACCGGCCAACGCCCCCAGGTCCCGCTCGAACGTCGGATAGGAGACCGCCGCTGCCTCCATCCCCTCGACCTCGACGCCCTCCTCGGACGCCAGCCCGGCCACCGCGCCGAGCATGGCCATGCGGTGATCGCCGTGGGCGTCGATGCGCCCCCCGGCGAGACGGCCCTCGCCGCGGACCACGAACCCGTCGTCGGTGCCCTCGATGTCGGCACCGAGCCCCCGGAGTCCCTCGACCACCGCGGCGATGCGGTCGGTCTCCTTCACGCGCAGCTCACGCGCTCCGCGCACCACGGTCTCGCCCTCGGCGAAGGCGCCGAGCAGGGCCACGAGCGGCAGCTCGTCGATGGCCAGGGGCACCTCGTCGGCATCGACCACGGTGCCCTCCAGCGGGGCGGCGGCCACGTCGAGGTCCCCGAACGGCTCCTCGTCGGTCACGGTCCCGGGCTCCTCGAGGTCGGCCAGCACCACCGCCCCCATCCGCTGGGCGATCCGCAGGAAGCCGGTGCGCGTCCAGTTGAGCCCGACGTCGCGCACCACCACGCGGGAGCCCGGCGTGATGCACGCCGCGGCCACCAGGAACGCCGCCGAGGAGGGATCGCCCGGCACGGTGACGTCGTCACCGCCGATCTCCAGCTCGTCCATGGTGGAGAGCCGGGCGGTCGTGCCGTCGCGCTCCATGGGCACTCCGGCACGCGACAGCAGCCGCTCGGTGTGGTCGCGACTCGGGAACGGCTCGGTGACCGAGGTCTCGCCGGAGGCCAGCAGGCCGGCGAAGAGCAGGCACGACTTCACCTGCGCGCTCGCCACCTCGAGCGTATGGCTCACGCCCTGAAGGGCGTTGCCGTGCACGGTCAGCGGCGGGTGACGCCCGTCGGCGGTGTGGATGACCGCGCCCATCCGACGCAGCGGCTCGGCCACCCGGTCCACCGGACGCGTGCG
>JACCZP010000308.1 GCA_013695885.1 Thermoleophilaceae bacterium
CGGGGAACTGGTTGCGGGCCAGCGAGGACGGCGCCGCCGCGTACGTCGTGCTGGCATCGACGCACGAGCGGGCGCTCGAGATCGTTCCGCTGCAAGTGCTCGAGGAGCACGCGGTCGATGTTCCGCGTGACCCCACCCTGCTCGGAGACTGAGAATGGAGCTAGCCGGGCTCGAACCGGCGACCTCCTGGGTGCGATCCAGGCGCTCTTCCAGCTGAGCTATAGCCCCGCACGCCCGATTCGAGAGCCGATCTCAGGGCGAAAATCTCATGCTAGCGCGCTGTAGAGCCGAGCATAGGTAGCGTGAGGACTCGATGAGCTTCCGGCTACGGCTGCTCCTGTTCTTCCTGATCATCGTGGTGGTCCCGATGATCGCGGTCACGGTCGTCCTGCTCGCCATCACCGCGGACAGCGAGATGGGGAAGGCCGATGCCCGCATCGGCGCGGGACTGCGTGCCGCGTTCGCCCTCTACGGGGAGGGTCGTGACGACGCCGCGGCGGAGCTCGACCGCGTGGTGGGGGACGATCAGCTCGCACCGGCGCTGGCCACCGGTGACGTCCGCGCTCTAAAGGCGCGCTTGACGGCGATCGACGAGCGAAGCCGGACCATCGTGTCGATGACGTTCTACGACAGCGCCGGCCGACCGCTGGCCTCGGTCGGTCGTCCCGAGGGTGTGGCCGCTGCGGCGGCCGTGCCGGCGGTGCCGGGCCGCGGCCGGGTAGGGATACTCGCCGTATCGGTCACCGACGCCACGGCCCTCGCCCGTCGGATCGAGCGGTTCACCGGTCTCGAGGCGCGCATCCGCCGCGAGGGTCGGATGCTCGGCTCCACCCTCCCCGAGGGCCCGGCGCCCACCGTCGACGCTGAGGAGATCGAGATCGCCGGCGCCTCGTACCGCGGTCGCGCCGACTTCCTGCCCGAGGTGGCCGGTCCTCCGGTCGTGCTCGGCGTCTACGACGAGAGCGCGGCCCTGAGCGCGAGCATCCAGCAGAGCCGCTTCCTGATCGCCCTCCTGCTCATCGTCTTCCTCCTCGCCGCGCTCGTCGGCTCCCAGAGGGTTGTCAGCGCGCTCCAGGGCCGGCTCGTCCAGCTCCTGGAGGCCGCCCGTCGCATGAGCCACGGCGACTTCAGCCGGCCGGTGCCGGTCGAGGGGCGCGACGAGTTCGCCGCACTCGGCATCGAGTTCAACCGGATGTCGGAGGAGCTCGCGGGCACGATCGACGAGGTGCAGCGCCAGCGCGACGAGCTTGGCCGCACCATCCGCCTCGTGGGCGACGCCTTCGCCACCGGCCTCGATCGCCAAGGCTCGGTGGACGTGGCGGTGCGAACGGCGGTCGAGGCGTGCTCGGCGGCCGCCGGGCGGGTGCTCTCGACCGAGGCCCGGACCATGCGACCCACCTTCGTGGGCACCCGCGACCCCGACGTGGCCGCAGGGCTCGAGGCTGCCGAGGGGCAGGCACGTGCTCGGTTGACCAGAGAGGGGCGCGACCCCGCCGGCACCACGCGCGGCCCCGACAGCGAGCCCGCCGATCGGTCACCGGTCGCCGAGAGCCACGTCGAGTCCGTGCACGCGCTTGCGGTCATGCTGCGCGCCCGTCTCGGTGCCGGCGCTGGGGTGCGTCCCGTCGCGATGATGTCGATCGCGCGTCGCGAAGCGCGCTTCTCCGACGCCGAGCGCGAGATCTTCGGCTACCTGGCCGGCCAGGCCGCGGTGTCCCTCGAGAACGCATCGCTGCACGAGACCGTCCAGCTCCAGGCCGTCACCGACGAGCTCACCGGCCTCCACAACGCGCGCCAGTTCCACCGCACGCTCACCGCCGAGATCGAGCGCAGCCACCGGTTCCGCAATGACGTGGGCCTCGTGATCATGGACCTCGACGACTTCAAGCAGGTCAACGACGGCTTCGGGCACCAGCAGGGCGACCTGGTGCTGGTGGAGGTCGCGCGGGTGATCGAGACCCAGTCGCGGGACATCGACGAGGTGGCGCGCTACGGGGGAGAGGAGCTTGCGGTGATCCTGCCCCAGGCCGACTCCGAGGGCGCAGCGGTCGGTGCCGAGCGGCTCCGCCAGGCGGTGAACGAGCTCCAGATCCCGCGGCTCGACGGCGTTGGGACGCTGTCGGTCACCGCCTCGTTCGGCGCGGCCTCCCTCCTTGACTCCGCCACCGACAAGGACGGCCTGATCGCGGCGGCCGACGCCGCCCTGTACCGCTCGAAGCGGGCCGGGAAGAACCGCGTCGAGCGTGCCGAGAGAGTGGTGACTCCGCGTTAGGCTTGACCCCCGATGAGCCAGCTCTCCGACGCGATCCGCGAGCACCTCGAGCTGAAGCGCCAACACGGCGCGCGTGAGGAGGAGATCTCGCAGCAGGAGGCCGAGGCGCTCGGACCCGTGCGCCGGGAGCCGGATGCGGTATCTCCCCTGGCGGAGGAGGACGATCGCGCGTCGAGCTCGTTCGACGCGGAGACGGCGCTCATAGGCTCCGAGCAGTTCCACGAGGAACCGATCGAGCTCGAGGAGCCGGAGCCGGAGCCGTTCGCTCTGGAGGAGTCGGAGGAGGAGGAGGAGGGGGATCCCGAGGAGCCGCTTGGCTACCACGCCCCTCTGGATGAGCGCGAGCGTGGGGTCCAGGAGCCGGCCGACGAGCCTCTGGACGACGACGTCGCGAGTGTCTTTCCGGAGCCCGATCCCACCGTGCCAGACGAGCGCATGAGCGCCGAGGACCCGCCACCGATCGGGCCACTACCGCTCGTCGACGAGGCGCCCATGGTCCACGACGAGCCGCTGGCGGAGGACGAGGACGAGGATGAGCTCCGGCTCACCGGCCCGCCATCCGATCACGAGCCGGTTGCCGATCCGCTCGAGGAGCCGGAGCTCCTCCCGGCCGAACCCGATCCGTTCGCCACCCAGCCGCACGCCTTGTCCGACCTCGAGGAGGAGTCGCTCGAGGAGGGTGGGCCCGCCCTCCTCGAGGAGGACGAGCTCGACATCTTCGAGAAGGCTCGGGACGAGCCTCCCGCGGGCGCGGATGTCGCGGACTTCGAGGAGGACGAGGAGCCGTTGCTCCTCGAGGACACCGCGGGCTCGCTGGCCTACGACGCACTGGAGGACGACCCCATCGAGGACGACCCGATCGAGGACGACGCGGACTTCCGCCCCGAGGACGACCCGCCCCGCTCCTCGGTCACCCCGCCGCCGCCGCGCGACTCCGGCGGCTTCGACTTCGACGCCTGACCGGGGCGGCACCGGCGGCACCGGCTCGACAGATGGTCGACCTTCTCGGTCCGGGCTCACCACGCTCCCGGCACCGTCGAAGAAGGAACCAGCGACGGCATGGACGTCGTCGTGCGGCGCGGTCAGCGCCGCTCAGGGCCGGTGAGTGGGGCCGCCGGGCGGGCGGCTCCACTCCCGCTCTGCTGCCATCGGGCTCGTCGCGACGAGCCGCGGGCTCAGGCGGAGATGTAGCCGCGCGCGCGCGCCGCCTCGGCCACCCGCTCGATCCCGAGCTCGTAGGCCGCCAGCCGCAGCGAGACGTCGTCGTCCTCGGCCCGCTTGTAGACCGAGCGGAAGGCGCGGCGCATGATCGTGCCGAGCCGGTCGTTCACCTCCCGTTCCTCCCAGCGGAAGTGCTGGAGGTTCTGCACCCACTCGAAGTAGGAGACGATCACGCCTCCCGCGTTGGCCATCACGTCGGGGATGACCATGATGCCGTTGTCCTCGAGGACGTCGTCAGCGGACGGGGTGGTGGGGCTGTTCGCTCCCTCGATGAGCATCCTGCACCGGAGCTCGTCGGCGTTCCCCCGGTGGATCATCCCGCCGAGAGCCGCGGGAATGAACACCTCGCACTCGATGCCGAAGAACTCCTCGGTCGAGACCTCGTCGACGCCCTCGAACTCCTCGAGCGCTCCACCCTCGCCGATGTGGCGGTGGAGCGCCTCGGCGTCGATGCCCTCCTCGGAATGGACGGCGCCGTTCACGTCGGCCACCCCGACGACCGTGCAGCCGAGGTCCTGCATGATGCGCGCCGCCCAGGAGCCGACGTTGCCGAAGCCCTGGACCACCACGCGTGTGTCGGTCGGCCCGAGGTTGAGCTTGGGCGCGGCCTCCCGGTAGAGGTAGACCAGGCCGCGGCCGGTGGCCGCCTCGCGGCCGTAGGAGCCCTCGAGCGAGATCGGCTTTCCGGTCACGCACGCGGGGGTGTGGCCGTGGAGCTTGCCGTACTCGTCCATCATCCAGGCCATCGTCTGGGCGTCGGTGCCCACGTCGGGCGCCGGGATGTCCTTCTCGGGGCCGATGATCGGCATGATCTCGCTGGCGTAGCGACGGGTCACCCGCTCGAGCTCGTTGCGGGAGAGCAGCCGCGGGTCGACGGCCACGCCGCCCTTCGCGCCGCCGTACGGGATGCCGATCAGCGCGCACTTCCAGGTCATCCACATCGCCAGCGCCCGCACCTCGTCGATGTCGATGTCGGGGTGGTAGCGGATGCCGCCTTTGGCCGGGCCGCGCGAGAGGTTATGCTGGATCCGGTAGCCGGTGAATATCCTGACG
>JACCZP010000333.1 GCA_013695885.1 Thermoleophilaceae bacterium
CACGCGGCTCCGACCGGCCTTCTTCGCCGCGTACAGGGCCTCGTCGGCCACGCGGTAGAGGTCCGCGACCGTCGACGCATCGCTCGGGAACGCGGCCACTCCGGCGCTGAAGGAGAGCTGGAAGAACCCTCCTTCGGGCGCCGTGAAACGCTGCGTGCGGAACGACTCGATCAGCTCCGCCACGCGGCGCACGCCGTCGTCGCTGGTCATTCCCTGCATGCCGACCAGGAACTCCTCGCCGCCCCACCGCGCCACCACGTCCTCGCCCCTGAACTCGGCGAGGAGCATCCCGCCGAAGCGCCGCAGGACGGCGTCCCCCGCCGCGTGCCCGTAGCGGTCGTTCACCTGCTTGAAGTGGTCGAGGTCGAGCATCGCAAGGCAGATGGGCTGCCCGAGCAGGCTGGCGTTCCGGAGAAGGCGCTCCAGCGCGGTCTCGGCGGTCCGGCGGTTGAGGACGCCGGTCAGGCCGTCGCGCTCGGCCAGCTTCCGGTACAGGCGGATGCGCTCGAGGCGGTTCTCGATCCGCGTGCGGAGCTCCGGGCCCACCACGGGCTTCGGGACGTAGTCGTCGGCTCCGCTCTCGAAGATCATGTTGACGGTCTCGCGGTCGGTGTGAGCGGTCAGGAAGAGCACCGGCGTGTTCCGGAAGCGACCGTCGCCGCGCATGGTGCGCAGGAGCTCGATTCCGCTGGCGCCGGGCATGTCCACGTCGAGCACCACCAGGTCGGGCACCACCGACTCGAGGACGTCCCACAGGGCGAGCGGATCGTCGAGGGTGGTGACCGTCACGCCCTCGCGATCGAGGACGGCTCGGATCGCCGCGAGCACCGCGGCGTCGTCGTCGACGACGAGGATCCGAGCCTCCTCCGCGGTACGTCGGCCGAGCGCCTCCTCGACGGCATCCAGCACGCCGACGGTGCCGAGCGATCGGGGAAGGAACCCGAGGGCGCCCCGGCGCGCCACTTCCACCCGGTCGGTGAAGACGTCGCTCGATGTCAGCACGAGCACCGGCAGGGCGGGGTCGGAACGGCTCACCTCGGAGAGCAGCTCGAGGGCGCCGGCGCTGTCGTCGGCCAGCGTGAGATCGAGCAAGACCGCCTCCGGCCGCTCGTGGGCCACCGCGGCGCGCGCCGCCGACGGTGTGCGCACGGCGCGGGAGCGCATGCCCCGGCTCTCGGCCTCGGTGGTCAGTCGCGCGCCCAGGTCGCCGTCGCCCTCGATCACGAGCAGGGTTGCCCGGTCGAGTGAGCCGTCCGTCGCCTGTGCGCCGTCGTCCTGGGGCTCGGGGGCGTTCGACTCGTCCCCGAGCTCCTCACGAAGCGCCCCGACCAGGCGGGAGAGGCGGAGGCTGTCCGAGCGTCGCGGACCCCCGCCGGCCCCCAGCGCCCTCTCGATGTCGCGGGCCAGCTCCGTGCCGCGCTCGCGACCGAACATTCCGAGCGAGCCCGCGAGCTTGTGGGCCTGGCGTTCGGCGTGGGCTCGCCCGTGCTCGTCGAGCCCCCCGTCGAGCAGCGCACCCACGGCACTCTCGAGGTCCTCCACCCCCTTCACGAAATCGGAGCGATGGCGTTCCCAGATCCCCTGGATGGCCGCTTCGAGCCCCGCCCGGGCGCCGCTAGCCCCAGCCGAGGGCACCGGACACCTGATCGGAGAGGGTCATCGGATCGAACGGCTTGCGCAGCACTCCGGCCACCCCGAGCGCCTCGAAGCGGCGCTGGTCGGCGGCCTGCACCTTCGCGGTCACGAGGAGCACCGGAATGTCGCTCGTGGCCTCGTGGCGCTGCAGCTCGGCAAGCGTGGAGGGGCCGTCCATGTCGGGCATCATCACGTCGAGGAGGATCGCGTCGGGAGGCTCCTCGAGCGCCTTGCTCAAGCCCTCCGGGCCGGAGCCGGCCGTGGCCACGCGCCAACCCGCGACCGACTCGAGGCTGAGCTCGGCCACCTCACGGATGTCGTCCTCGTCATCGACGATCAGGATGTGCCTGGGCTTCATCGCTCGGCTCCTTGGGCTGTCGGGTGATGCGGTTGACGAGGTCCATGACCCGCTCCTCGAACTGGTCGGGAGAGACGCGGCTCTTGGTGAAGAGCTGGGTGCCGGCGTCCACGTTGAGCCGGGCGCGGTCATCGGCGTCGAGATCGCGGGCCGTGTAGACCATGATCGGCACCGACTTCAGGCGGTCGTGCCGCTGAAGCCAGTCCACGACCTCGAAGCCGTCCATCTCGGGCAGCACCAGATCGAGCACGAGGAGGTCCGGTCGTACGCGCTGGCTGAGCTCGATCGCCTGTACCCCGTCGGTCGCGTGGTGGGTCTCGAGGCCGTGGTGCTCGAAGGTCGCGAGCAGAACGCCGGCGAGGTCCTCGTCGTCCTCGACGACAAGCACGCGCGGCGGATGCCCGTCCCGGTTTACGGCGCGTTCGAGCGCCTGGAACAGCGACCGCTCGTTCGGCGGCTTCTCGAGCCAGCCCACCACGTCCCCACCCGGCGGCTCCGCCTCGTCGGCGGCCAGCACGCTCAGCACCACGAGCGGGATCGCGGCGGTCTCGGGATGCTCGTTGAGGGCGGACGCGGCCTCCCAGCCACTCATGCCCGGCATCAGCAGGTCGAGCACGATCACGTCCGGGCGGGTCTCCAGCGCGAGCTCGACGGCCTCCTGCCCGGAGGTCGCCGGTATCACCCGGTAGCCCCGCTCCTCGAGCATCAGGCTCACGGTCTCCACCACCGACGCGTCGTCATCGCACACGAGCACGACTGGCCCGGCGGGGTGCTCGTCGGGCTCCGTCGCGATCGGCGACTCGACCTCCGAGACGGGCAGCGTGAACGAGAGCGTGGTGCCCTCGCCCTCGACGCTATCCGCCCAGATCTCGCCTCCGTGCTGCTGCACGATCCTCCGGCAGATGGGCAGCCCGAGCCCGGTGCCGCCCTTCTCCCTCGAGTCGGAGGCGTCCACCTGTCCGAACCGCTCGAAGACGGTCTCGAGCTTGTCCGCGGGAATGCCGCGACCCGCGTCGGTGATCCGGAAGAGGACGCGCCGGCCGTCGCGCTCGGCGCTCACGCTGACCACCGACTCCGGCGGGGAGAACTTGATGGAGTTGCTGATGA
Organism: Thermoleophilaceae bacterium; assembly: GCA_013695885.1. Classification (GTDB taxonomy): domain Bacteria; phylum Actinomycetota; class Thermoleophilia; order Solirubrobacterales; family Thermoleophilaceae; genus JACCZP01. Next base: position 3,101 of record JACCZP010000333.1, read on the forward strand.
GGTTGGTGAGGGTCTGGATGATGCGATCGGGATCCGCCTCGATGCGCAGGCCGGCGGCGTTGGTCTCGACGCGCACCCCGGCCTCGTCTGCCATCGGCCGCATGACCTCCACCGCGCGAGCGACGAGCTCGTCGGTGCGGGAGGCCACCCTCTCCATCGTCACGCGCCCCGAATCGATGCGCTCGATGTCCAGGATGTCGTTGATCAGGCGCACCAGCCGGTCCGTGTTGCTCACGGCGATGTCCGCCATGCGCTGACCCTTCGGGGAGAGCGCTCCGAGCGTGCCGCTCGCCAGCAGCCCGAGCGACCCGCGGATGGAGGTGAGCGGGGTGCGGAGCTCGTGGCTGACCACGGAGGTGAACTCCTCCTTCAGCCGCTCGACCTCGCGCCGCTCGGTCACGTCCTTGAACACGACCACGGCTCCGGCCACACGCCCGCTCTCCTCGAGCGCCGTGCAGGTGTACTCGACCGGGAAGGTCGACCCGTCCCTGCGCCGGTACAAGCCCTCGATCGCCGTCGGAGCCGCCCCCTCACGAAGCGCGGCGACCATGGGCGACTCCCCGGTCTCGGCGTGATGGAGGGTCAGGTGCGCGTCGAGCCCGACCAGCTCGTCGGTCCCGTAGCCGGTCAGATCGGCCGTCGCCGGGTTGGCGAAGGTGATCCGTCCCCAGCGGTCGAGGCCGTAGATGCCCTCCCCGGCGGAGTTGAGGATCGACTGGTTCTGCGCCAGGAGCTCACGGCTCTTCGACAGCGAGCGCACATCCGCGAAGGTGGTCGCCGTGCGGACGAAGGCGGCGGCGAGCGTGGCGGCGGCGAGGATCGTCGCGGCGGAGTGGAGGGGGACGAAGTGGTCGTAGGTGGTTAGGAAGAGCGCGACGGCCGCGAACACGATCGACACGACGAGCGCGTGCCATCGCTCGTACTCCGTCGAGACGATGGTCCTCGGCTTCTGCCACGCGGCGGCGGCGATCATGAGCATCAACGCGGGCCAGACCGCGTCGAGGGACGTGCCCGCGACGTAGGTGCCGCTCGCCACCTGGTAGAGGTAGACGGTGTCGAAGACGATCTGTATGGCGAAGGCCGCCCCGAGCAGGTACCAGCTCTCGCCGGGGCGCCAGCCGCTCAGCGCGAAGGCGGCCAGGACGACGCCGATGAGGAGCACGTCGGCGACCGGGTAGGCCAGGTTCGTCGCGACGGCGGCCAGCTCCCCGCCCGTGCTCGCCAGGATGGGATCGACGAGGAGGGCGGCGCTGATCGATGCGAGGGCGAGCGCCGCTATCGCCACGTCGATCCAGAGGCTCTTCTTGATGCTCCCGAGGCGCCTGCGCAGGAGGGAGATGAGCGCTCCGCCGGCGCAGGCGTAGTAGGTCAGCCACAGGGCGTCGCTCGGCGACGGAGAGGGGGGACTTGGGAGATCCTGGAGGACCGCGAAGTAGTAGGCGTAGCCGCCCGCCCAGGCGAGCATGCCGATACCGAACGCAAGCCACGGCCCGCGCTCGTGGCGGACCAGGGCGGCGCGGGCGATGCACAGCCCGCCGGGGAGCATGTAGAGGGCCACGTAGAGCGCCTCGTACGCCGGCCCGGTGGCCGGCCCCGGCCCCGTCACCGTCCGCAGCGCGAACGCGGCCACCGCGACGAAGGCGGCGAGCCAGGTGATCCCCACGATCGTCCGCGCGACCGGCGAGACGCCCTCCAGGAGGCTCGCG
>JACCZP010000342.1 GCA_013695885.1 Thermoleophilaceae bacterium
CTGATCGCCGCCGCCCAGCGTTCGACCGTCGCGGCCTAGCCGAGAAACGCGCGCCTCCGGCGAGGTCGTCCTGCCCGAGCTCACCCACCTCGACGACGCCGGTCGTGCCCGCATGGTCGACGTCGGCGAGAAGCCGGTGACCGAACGCCGGGCGGTGGCCTCCGCGGTGGTGCACATGTCGCCGCAGACCGCTCGCGCGGTGGTCGACGGCGACGCGCCCAAGGGCGACGTGGTCTCCACCGCGCGCATCGCCGGCATCCAGGGCGGCAAGCGGACCGCGGAGCTCGTCCCGCTGTGTCATCCGCTGCCGCTCTCCTTCCTCGACGTGCGCGTGGAGGTGGATCCCCAGGCCGGGACCGTCGCGCTCGAGGCCGAGGCTCGCACGAGCGCGCAGACCGGAGTCGAGATGGAGGCGTTGACCGCGTGCACGATCGCCGCGCTCACCGTCTACGACATGGTCAAGGGGATCGAGCGGGGCGTCGAGGTCTCGTCGGTGCGGTTGCTCGAGAAGAGCGGAGGTCGCCACGACTGGCGCCGCGCCTGAGGCCGAGCCGCCGATGGGCCGGCTCGCCGCGCGCCTCTACGACCGGCAGCTTTCCCTCGAACGGCCGGCGCTGCGCGCGGCGCTCGCACTAGCGCGCCCCGAGCCGCGCGACCACCTGCTCGACGTGGCCACCGGCACCGGAGCGCTCCTACGGGAGCTTGCCACCCGCTCGGAGCGTCCGGCGCGAGCGGTGGGCATCGACGCCTCCGACGCGATGCTGGCCCGGGTCGGTGGGCTGCCCAGAGGGTGGACCCTGCGTCGCGCGGACGCCTCCGCGCTTCCGTTCGCGGACCAGAGCTTCGATCTCGTGACCGCGGTCTACCTGCTCCACACCCTCGATCCGGTCACCCGGGCGACGGTCTCCGCCGAGCTGCGGCGCGTGGTGCGCGAGGGCGGCCGGGTGGTGACCGTGACCGTGGCCACGCCGCGTCCCCGCCTGCGGCGCCTCATGTCCCGCGTTCCCCGGCGCCACGGCCTCTGTCCGCTCGATCCCTCGAGGGAGCTCGAGGGGCTCGTGGTCCGCGAGGCCCGCTACGTCCGGCGTGGGTATCCGTCACTGTGCCTGCGCGCGGAGCGCCCGGCGCGATGAGGGCCGCCGTGGTCACGATCTCCACCTCGCGGGCCGGAGGAGGCGGCGAGGAGGATCGCTCGGGCCCCGCCCTCGTTGAGCTGTGTCGCGAGGCCGGGGTCGAGGCCCGGCTCGAGGTGGTGGCAGACGATCGCGTCGAGATCGCCGCCGTGCTCCGGCGCCTGGCCGACCAGGAGGACGTGCGCTTCGTGTTCACCACCGGTGGCACGGGGCTGACCGCCGATGACGTGACGCCCGAGGCCACGCTCGACGTGATCGACCGGGAGGCGCCCGGGTTCGCGGAGACCATCCGTCAGGAGTCCCGCCGCCACACCCCGCTCGGCATCCTCACCCGCGGGGTCTCGGGCGTCCGCGGGCGCACGCTGATCGTGAACCTCCCCGGGTCGCCGAAGGGCGTGCGCGAGTCCTGGCCGGTGCTCGAGCCCACCCTGCGTCACGCCGCGCAGACGCTCGAGCGTGACTGAGCGGACCGTGGACGTCACGCGGGCGGGGCGCTCCCTGCCGGCCGTCGCCGGGACGAGTCCGGAGGCGGCCGCGGGTCCCGCGGTCGAGGTTCGCGAGCTCGAGCGCTCCTTCGGGGAGCGCCCTGTGCTCGAGGGCGTCTCCTTCGACCTCGCCGCGGGCGAGACGCTCGCCGTGCTCGGCGCCAACGGCGCGGGCAAGACCACGTTGCTGAGGGTGCTGGCCGGCCTTCTACGGCCCCACGCCGGGTCGGTCCGGGTGCTCGGCGCCGCCCTGCCCGAGGACGGGTGGCGCGCGCGTGCCCGGGTCGGCCTGCTCGGGCACGACTCCGGCCTCTACCGCGCGCTCTCCGCCCGAGAGAACCTGCGCTTCCACGCCCGGCTCCACGGCGTGGGCCGTGAGCGGGTGGAGGAGCTGATCGACGCGGTCGGCCTCGGCTCGCGAGCCCAAGACCCGGTCCGCGAGCTCTCGCGCGGCGGCGTGCAGCGCCTGGCCGTGGCCCGCGCCGTGCTCCACGATCCGCCGCTGCTGCTGCTCGACGAGCCCCGCTCGGGACTCGACCCCGGCGCGGAGGAGCTCGTCGAGCCGCTGGTGGGCCGGGGATCGGGGCGCACCCGGGTGGTCGTGACCCACGACGTGGAGGGGGCGCTCGAGGAGTGCGACCGCGCGCTCGGGCTCCTCGGCGGGCGCCCTGCGTTCGTCGCTGGGCCCGGGGCGCTCGAGGCGAGCACGGTCCGCCGGGAGCTCTACCGGTGACCCGCGCGGCACTCGCCATCCTGCGCAAGGATCTGCTGGTGGAGCGGCGCACGCGCGAGTCGGTGCCGGCGATGGCCCTGTTCTCGGTCACGGTGCTGGTGCTGTTCCACTTCGCGCTCGACCGTGACTCGCTCGACGGAGCGCTGGCCTCCGGCGTCCTCTGGGTGACGCTGCTGCTGGCCGCCGTGCTCGGGGTCGGCCGACTGTTCGCCTCCGAGCGCGAGGAGGGGGGCATGGACGGAATCCTGCTCGCGCCCATCGACCGCACCGCGGTGTGGGTGGCCAAGGCGCTGGCGCTGCTCGCCTACCTCGTGGTCGTCGAGGTGGTGGCGGTCCCCGTGTTCGCGGTCCTGCTGCTCGGCCCCGACCTGATGCCCGCCCTCCCCGGGCTGGTGGCCACGCTCGTGCTCGCCGACGTGGGGCTGGCCGCGGTCGGCGCCCTGGTGGCCGCGCTCGCCGCCGAGAGCCGCGCCCGCGAGCTCGTGGCCACCCTCCTGTTCCTGCCGCTCGTGGTACCGGCCGCGGTGGCGGCCACCGCGGCCACCGAGCCGCTTTTCGCGGGGGCGCAGACTGCGGACGGGACCGGCCGCTGGCTGATCTTCCTCGCGGCGTACGCCCTGCTGTTCGTGCTCCTCTCGGTGGGCGTGTTCGACTACCTGCTAGAAGACTGATGGCCGTGTTCGGCCGAGGCCTCGTCACGCTCGCCCTGATCACCGCCGCGGCGGTCGGCATCGCCCTGGGCATGGTCTTCCTCTACGCGCCGCTCGACGCCGACCAGGGCTTCGTCCAGAAGATCTTCTACCTGCACGTGCCCCTGGCGCTGGTAGCCCTCGCCGGGTTCGTGGCCGCCGGGGTGATGGGTGCCCTGCACCTGCGTTCCGGCGACTCCGCGTGGGACCTGCGCTCCTACGTGGCCATCCACCTGTCGACGATCCTCGGGGTGGGGGTCCTCGTCACCGGGGCGATCTGGGCGCGCGCATCCTGGGGACACTGGTGGGTGTGGTCCGAGCCCACGCTGGTCGCGTTCCTCATCGTCTTCCTCCTCTACGCGGTCTATCCCATGCTGCGCTTCTCGATCGAGGACCCAGGT
>JACCZP010000344.1 GCA_013695885.1 Thermoleophilaceae bacterium
TCAACTCCGAGATGAAGCTCGCGGCCGCCCGGAGGATCGCCGAGCTCGCATCGGAGTCCGAGCTGATGCCGAACGCGCTGTCGCGCGAGGTGCACGCCGCGGTCACGGCGGCGGTGCGGGCGGCGGCCGTGGAGAGCGGGGTAGGACGGCCCGAGCAGACGCCGCCGGAGGGCGACGCAGAGGGCTTCTCCCCTCGAGCGCACACTCGGTCGCGGCCACGTTGACGCCTCGACCATCCACCGCGTGACCACACGGGCGACGAGCTCGCGCTCACCGTCCACGCCTTACTTGCCGCCGCACTCGCGGATGCGCACGTAAATGAAAGAGCCGGAACAACGAGCTCTGCTCGTAACGAAGAACGTCCGTAGACACAATCCGTCCTGGGGTACCCGTAGCGTGGACGCCTTCGGCCCTCACGGTGCCTCGTGGTGCGGATCGAGCCAAGGCGCTTACACACGTTCTCTGAGCTACCGAGCTACCTGTCCCCGCCTACCCCCTCGTGTCTACAGCCCCACACCTGACCCAAGGTACCCCGGAATCGGCTACTCCCGACCTGCCCGAACTCCGGAAGTCCCGGGGCGCATATTTCACGCCGCCGGCCATCGCGGACTTCCTCGTCGCCTGGGCGGTCGACCATGACCCAACCGCCCGCATCCTCGACCCAACGTGTGGCGAGGCGGTCTTCCTCGAAGCGGCCGGCCGCCGGTTGCGAGGCCTCGGCGCGGCGGCCGAGGACCTCGACCGCCAGGTCTTCGGAGTCGATCTTCATCGCGCCTCGCTCGACCAAGCGATGCACTCGCTCGAGTCCGAGGGACTCGACGCCCACCTGATCGCGGACGACTTTTTCAACGTCTCGACACCGGGTCAGCTCGGCTGCCCGCTCCCCGAGATGGATGCGGTGATCGGCAATCCTCCCTTCGTCCGCTACCAGGAGCACACCGGCGAGGCTCGCCGTCGCTCAGCCCAGGCCGCGCTCGCGCAGGGCGTCGGGCTCTCGGGTCTCGCCTCGTCCTGGGCCGCCCTCCTGGTGCACGCCTGCGCGTTCCTCAAGCCCGAGGGCCGCCTGGCAATCGTGCTGCCCGCCGAGCTGCTCACCGTCCACTACGCGGAGCCGGTGCGCCGCTGGCTCCGCCGACGCTTCGCCGCGGTCCACCTGGTCCTCTTCGAGCGGTTGCAGTTCGTCGATGCGATCGAGAAGGTCGTCCTTGTGGTGGCACAAGGGTCGGGTGGCTGCGACGCCTTCTCGCTCTACCACGTCGAGGATGGCGAGGATCTCGCGCGCGTGCGGCCGTTCGACCACTTCAACGTCACGCCCGCCGAGGAGGGCAAGTGGACCGATCTGCTCCTCCCCATGCGAAGCCGACAGCTCTTCAAGCGGGTGGCCGCCGATCACTTCGTCGACCTGGGCGACTACGGAGCACCGGAGCTCGGCACGGTGACTGGCGCCAACGACTATTTCGCGCTCTCGGAGAAGACGCGCCTTGACTTTGGCCTCGGGCTTGATCAGCTGGTCGCGATCAGCCCACCTGGCACCAAACACCTGCGGGGTCTGTCGTTTACGCCCATGAGCTGGGAGACGCTGAGGGATTCTGGCGAGCGTGTCTGGATGCTCCACCCTGAGCCCGGCGACGAGAGCCCGGGCCTTCTCCGCTACCTCGCCCACGGCGTAGGGCTGGGTGTTCCCGACGCCTACAAGTGCCAGGTGCGGACGCCCTGGTGGCGGCCCCCGCTCGTCTCGCCTCCCGACCTCTTCTTCACGTACATGAGCCACCGCTACCCGCGCCTAATCACCAACTCCGCTCGCACGCGCTTCGTCAACTCGATGCACGGCGTGCGGCTTCGGCCCGACGCGCCCAAGGCGGCGAAGGCCGCTCTTCCGCTGCTGGCGCTCAACTCGGTCTCGATGCTCGGCGCCGAGGTGTTCGGCCGCTCCTACGGCGGCGGGGTGCTCAAGATGGAGCCGCGTGAGGCGGCCAGCCTCCCGGTGCCGGCGCCGAAGGCGCTCGATGCGGCGTGGCGGCTTCTGAGCCCTGAGCGCGCGAAGCTCGACCGCCAGCTTCGCAATGGCTTCTGGACATCGGTGGCCAAGCGCGTCGATGAGGTCCTTCTACGGCAGGTCCTCGGCCTCTCCGCGACTGAGGCCAAGGAGCTGCACGAGGCTGCTCGCTCTTTGCGTGAGCGCCGTATAGGCCGAGCGCCCGCCGGGGTTGCCCAATGACCTCCGCTGATTTCGAGAGCCGGGCGGGGAACCCGGCCACGAAGTGGGAGGACTTGAAGGCCCGCGTCCAGGGAGAGGCCATCCAGCGCTTCGTCGATGTGCAGGAGGCCTGGCTCGACCTCATGTGGACGCTCGACGCCTACCGGGTGGCGCAGATCCTGCCGGTCGGCTTCAAGGACTTCGGGGCCTTCAACCGCGGCAAGGGCAACTGGTTCGCGGAGCTGCTGTCGCTGCTTCTCCACAACCGCACGCACCACCGGGTCGCCGCGCGCCAGCGGGTGCGCGGCTTCTCCCAGAACCATCAGATCGACATCGCCTGGCCGGCCCGGGGCGAGGATCCGCTGGTTTGCTGCGAATCGAAGGTTACGGGCGCTCCGGCCTATGGCTCGACCCCCGCTCGCGGCGCTTTGGCGGACTTCTCGAACCGACGCAAGGAGCTGAAGTTCGCCGCCACCGACCTCAAGCTCTACCGACGCCAGCAGCAGACCGTGATCGAGCACTGGGACGTCTGGCGCCAGAGTGAGCGTCCGAAGGCGTTCTTCCTGTGGGCCGCCCGTCTAGAGCCCGGCAAGGACCGCATCGCCGCCCTCGTACGGGAGGCTCGCGATCTCATCGACACCTACCTCGACGGCGCGGGCCTCTTCGCCTGGCAGCCCAACCAGGCCGGCGACGGCTACGAGCCTGTCGCCTTGCCCTCGAGTGAGCGTGTCACGTCGCTCGACGACGTGCTCTACCGGATCGCGAGCGAGATAAACGCCCTAGTGGACGAGCAGGGGCGCCCGCCTCCACCTATACGGCCCGAGCGCACTGCGCTCGACCCGAGGCAGCTACCGGACGATTCCGGCGACGCTGATGGCCCCGAGCGAGCGTAGTCAGCGTCGCATTTATGAGGCTCCATAGTCGGAACGCTCCGCGCGGGCGCTCTCCATTCGTGGCCTGTCGCTCGCTGAAAGAAGAGGAGCTGATCTGGCCGCGCGGTGCGTCGGGGTATCTCTACGCCGGGGCACCATCCTCAACCTCGATCAGCTCCTCCCTATGAAGGGGACAGCGGGTCAGTTTCGCCCCCCGGGAATTGGAGCATGGCGATGCCGGAGAGTCCGTCTGCTTCGGCTCGACGCCCATCGTCGAGGAACGACGCATAGTCCGGTTGCCGACGCCCGGAAGCCGACGGGACGTCGGCCTGCACCGTGTAGGCGAAGCCGAGGGCGCGCAGCACCGGCTTGACGAATCGTTCCTGGTCTGGGCCTCGTTGGCCGTAGCGAGTCCGGAACGCTCCGCAAGCCAGAGCTGACGCAGCTCCTCGAAGAGCCTCGACCGGAATCGCCCGAAACTCGGGCCAGCCTGGAAGCCGGTCCTCGAGGGAGTGCTCCGAGAACAGGCGCAGGTTATGCACCGGCCCGAACGGCAGCTCGATCTGGCCGCTCGCTCCGGTCACAGCGCGGTACCTCCGCCTCTACGCAGCGAAGGGCACGTCCTGGCTCGATTCCCCGACCGAGCCCTGTTTCGTCCGGCCTCCGCGAGGCCGCCGGGCGTAGTGAGCGACGACGAGGTGCTGGCGATCGAGGAAGGTGGCCGCCCCGCCGGCGAAGGATCGAAACTTCGCGGTCGGGTGCACGGTGGCGACAAGTCGCTCGAGCTCGCGACGCTCGGCTTCCAGCCCGTGCGGTGGTGCCGTCTCGAAGCGCGTGACGGTGCGCTCGTCGGTGTCGAGGTCACGCGCTTCCACGAAGACCTCGATGGAGGCGATCGGTTGGTCGGAGAACGAACTCATCGGACGGGCTCAAAGCTAAGGGCCTCGGCGGACGAGCAGACCCTGCAGGAGCGACGATTGTCTCCGCTCTCTGCGACGACTTCGTGAACTCTCGGCTGCTCTGGGCGCGACGCCGTCTCATGCCCCGCGCCCGAGCTCCACCGACGCTCTCGCGAGGAAGCGGTAGGTCCACTCCTCGGCGAGCTTGCGCGATTCGGCGAACACGATCGGAACGCCGGGGTGGCGCACCTGAAGTCGCGCCACAAGCTCGGGCACGAATCCCGCCTCCACGTGAGCGAGCTTGAAGAGGTCCGAGTAGCGGCCTTCGATGACCACCGCGGCGGCCTCGAGCGTGGCCAGCTCGGTCATCTGGAGACCGATCGAGCCGTCGACGGCGGAGGTGGCGAAGTTCTCGAGGGTCTTGCGCGCGACTGCCGCCACCACCCGGGCGCCGGCGCGGACCGCGTAGTCGCCGGCGGGGAGCGCTACGCGCGGGCGCTCCACCGGCCGGCCCGCGAACCGGTACGGGTAGCGCTCGCGAGTGTCCACCTCGATCCTCAGCGAGGACAGCCCCGCCGCCCG
>JACCZP010000123.1 GCA_013695885.1 Thermoleophilaceae bacterium
CCGGCCGCTGACGAGGCGGCGTCGCTCGGCCAGAGCGTGGCCTTCGCACGTGCGGTGCGCGAGCGCATCGAGGGCGGGATGCGCGTGTCCGAGGCACTGGCCGGCGCGGCCGTCGGCCTGCCGCGCCGCACGCGGCACGTGATCGGCCGCGCGCTCGCCCGCCTCGAGGGCGACTACGCCGAGGACGAGTGGGGCTTCGACGAGGAGCTCGCCGACGCCCTGCTGCCGCTCCTGGAGCTGCTGTACGACCGGTGGTGGAGGGTGAGGACCACCGGCGTGACCAACGTGCCCGGCCACGGACGGGCGCTGCTCGTGGCCAACCACGCCGGGGCGCTGCCCTGGGACGCCGCGATGATGGCCGTGGCCCTGATGAGAGAGCACCCGCTGCCCCGGCACCCGCGCTTCCTCGTCCTCGATCCGGCGTTCGACGCGCCGTTCGTGTCCGTCGGGCTGCGCAAGCTCGGCGCCGCGGCGGCCTCGCCGCAGAACGCGATGCGCCTGCTCGAGCAGGACCGGCTGGTGGCCACCTTCCCCGAGGGCACACGGGGGAGCGCCAAGCGCTACGGCGACCGCTACCGCCTCCAGCGCTTCGGGCGGGGCGGGTTCGCCGAGACGGCCCTGCGCGCCGGGGCGCCGATCGTGCCCGTGGCCATCGTCGGCTCCGAGGAGACCTACCCGCGCCTCGCGGAGTGGCCGGCTCTCGGGCGTCTCAGCCGCCTCGTGGGGCTCCCGTCCCTGCCGATCACCGCCACGTTTCCCCTCCTCGGACCGCTCGGCGGAGTGCCCCTGCCGTCGAAGTGGCGGATCGAGTTCTGCCCGGCGATCGAGACCGCTTCCTACGGGGCGGATGCCGCCGGCGACCGATCGCTCGTGCTCGAGCTCGCCGAACGGGTGCGCGAGAGCGTGCAGCGTGCGGTGTACGAGAACCTCGCCCGGCGAGGCCCCGCGTTCTTGTAACTAGTCTTTTCCCCGCTATGGCCTTCAAGTCGCCGCAGGAGTTCCGCGAGGTCATGGACCGGGCGTTCACGCTGATGAGCACGGACCCCGACATGGGTCCGCGGCTCCGCGAGGCGCACGTCCCACAGCGGTTTGAGTTCCCCGACGTGGACATGGTGGTCAACGTGACCTACATGGACGCCGAGGACGACGGCCACAACCTCCGGTGGGAGTGGTCCGATGATGTCTCCTGGCGCCCCGAGGTGTTGATGACCATGGACTCGGCGGTGGCCAATCGCTACTTCCAGGGCAAGGAGAACATCGCCATTGCCATCGCTCGGCGCCGCATCCGGGCGGGCGGGAACGTCAAGAAGGCCCTCGAGCTGATACCCGTCACCAAGCCGGTCTTCGCGCGGTATCGCGAGGTGCTCGAGGAGGAGTACCCCCACCTGGCCGAGTAGCACGCGCGGCCAGTCGGGGGGTGCAGCCCCCGACCCGGTCAAAAGTGGACGCCGCGCAGCAGGTACGCCATGGCGACCGCTTCGGTGGACATCTCGCCGCCGCCGTCCGACTTGTCTCCGCTCGCCTTCCCGTCGCCCTTTGCCGCCTTCGAGTCGGGGAAGATCCGGTAGGCGGTGTTGAGCACGAGGTCCACGGTCTTGGGGGAGATCGCGTAGGCCACCTCGCCGAACGTCCCGAGCCGCGAGGCCACGCGCTTCGGCTTGTCGATCAGCGCGTCGCAGATCTTCTCCGCGGCCTCGTCGGGGCTGAGCGTCGGGAAGGCGTCGTAGATGCTCGTGGGCGCGATCATCGGCGTACGCACCAGCGGCATGTAGACCGTGGAGACGTTCACCCCGTCCCCGATCACCTCCGGGGCGATCGACCGGGAGAACGCGTCGAGCGCCGACTTCGAGGCCACGTAGGCCGAGAAGCGCGGGGTGTTCGTCTGCACCCCGATGCTCGAGACGTTGACGATGTGCCCGGCGCGCCGCTCACGCATCCCCGGCAGGAAGGCGAGGATGAGCTTGAGCGCTCCGAAGTAGTTCAGCTTCATCGTGCGCTCGTAGTCGTGGAAGCGGTCGTAGGAGGCGGCCACCGAGCGGCGGATCGAGCGCCCGGCGTTGTTCACGAGCACGTCGACACCCCCATGCTGCTCGAGGATCTCCACGGCCAGGCGGTCGATGTCGTCCAGGTCCGACAGGTCGCACGGGTGGACGTGCGCGGTGCCGCCCGCCTCCTCGACCTCGCCCTTGACCTCCTCGAGGGTCTCGCGCGTGCGCGAGACCATGATGACCTGGCCGCCGGCCTCGCCGATCTTGCGCGCCAGGTCGCGGCCGATGCCGCTCGAGGCCCCCGTCACGACGATGCGCTTGCCGGCCACGGCGGAGGACAGCGACCGCTCGCGGAAGAGGTCCGGATCGAGGTTGCGCTCCCAGTAGTCCCACACGCGGCCGGCGTAGGTGGAGAGGGGAGGCACCGCTATGCCGCTGCCGCGGAGCGCCCGCTGCGCGTCGCGGGCGTCGAACTCGGCGGTGAGCGTCCCCACCTCGTCGAGCACCTGGACCGGGACGTCGAGATCGGCCAGGACCTGGTTGCGGATGGCCTTGACCGTGGGGAGGGCCATGAGACCGGCCCGCACCTGCTTGGGCACGATCTGAGTCACGTTCGCGTCGAGGCGCATGGCGAACTGCGGGGCGTGGGCGGCGCGGGCGAACTCGTTCAGGGCCTCGCCCATCGAGGACGGGCTCGGGTCCACCAGGTGGAAGGTCTCGCCCGGCAACTCGTCGTCGCCCATGTGGGCGATGTGGTCCATCGCCCGCGCCACGAAGTCCACGGGCACGAGGTTCAGCTTTCCCCCTTCGGGGCCGGCGAGCGGAAACCAGGCCGGAAGGGCGTGGCGCAGCCGCTTGAGGAGCTTGAAGAAGTAGTACGGACCGTCGATCTTGTCCATCTCGCCGGTCTCCGAGTGCCCGATCACGATGCCCGGCCGGTACACGCGGAAGGGCACCTGGAGCTCGGCGCGCACCAGCTTCTCGGCCTCCCACTTGGTCCGGAAGTAGGGGTGATCGAGGCGCTGGCCCTCGTCGAACATGTCCTCGCGGAAGAGACCCTCGAACCGGCCGGCCACCGCGATCGAGCTCGTGTGGTGGAAGCGGCCGACGCCCTGGGCGTTGGCGAGCTCCACGGCGTGGCGGGTGCCCTCGACGTTCGCCCGGCGTGAGGACTCCTCGTCGGCCTCCATGTCGTATACGGCGGCGAGGTGGAAGAGGTGGTCGATCGGCGTGTCGAGGCGCTCCACCCCGAGATTCGGCTCGGAGAGATCCCCCGGCACGGCCACCAGCCGCTCGCCGGCGCCGAGCCGCTCGCCGAGCTCGTCCAGTCGCCCGCGAGACCCGTCGCGGACCAGGGCGTGCACCACCGCACCCTCCCGGCGCAGGAGCTGCTCGACGAGGTGGCGGCCCACGAAGCCCGTGGCACCCGTCACGAAGTAGTTCACGTCGCCTCCCCTCGACTTGCCGACGGGCGCGGCACTCTACCCGGCCGGGGGTGGGTACCGTGATCGAGGGGAGACCGCTCGACAGCGTGAGGAGCCGGTGGCCGATCGAAGCGAGAACAGGCCGGGCGACGGCCGTGAAGAGGGCTCGAGCAACGGGACCGCATCCCTGAGGGAGGCCGCACAGCAGGCCGGCGTGAGCGCCGAGACGCTGCGCCGCTGGTCGCGCTCCGACGTGATCCCCGAGCACGACGGCGAGGCGGGATGGACTCCGGCCGCGATCGCCCACGCCCGCATGGTCGTCCGCCTGCGGGAGCGCGGACACACCCTCGAGCAGATCCGCCGGGCGGGTGCCGACGGGCGCCTGGCCTACGGGTTCCTCGAGGAGATCTTCCCCAGGGATGACGGGGAGTGCTCGCTCGAGGAGGCCGCCGAGGAGACCGGCCTCGAGCCGGCGCTCATCGAGCGGCTGTGGACCTCCCTCGGCTTCCCCCGCCAGGACCTCGAGCGGCTCTCCGACGAGGACCTCAGGGCCCTGCGCTACATCGCCTCGGTCCTCGACGCCGGCTTCCCGCTGGTGGCCTTCCTCCAGCTCACGCGCGTATATGGGCAGGCGCTATCCCGCATCGCCGAGGCCGAGGCGAGGCTGTTCCACTCCTACGTCCACGAGCCGCTGATGAGCGAGGGCGTGCCGAGCCTGCAGATGGCCGAGGAGATGGACGAGCTGGCCCGCGACCTCCTGCCGCTGGCCTCTCCGATCATGGACTACGTCCACCAGCGCTCGCTCCAGCGTTTCGTCGAGGGCGACGTGATCGGGCACATGGAGGCCGAGCTGGACGGGGACGCCGGGCTGGGGCGCGTCCGGGTGGCCGTCGCGTTCGTGGACCTGGCGGGCTACACGCGGTTCATCGAGGAGGAGGGGGAGGAGGAGGCGCTGTCGCGTGTCGAGCGCTTCATCGACGCCGTGAACGAGTCGCTGCCCGAGGACGCCGCGCTCGTGAAGACCATCGGTGACGAGGCCATGGTCGTGGGCCGCGACGTACGCGCCCTCCTCGACTGGGCCGTGGGCTTCGAGGCGCTCCTATCCGAGCGCCCGGCGCCCCGCATCGGCATGCACAGCGGCATGGCCATCTACCGCGACGGTGACTACTTCGGCCGCGACGTGAACCTCGCCGCGCGCGTGGTGGCCCGCTCCCGGGGCGGCGAGGTGATCGTCACCGACGCCGTGCGCGAGGTCGTCGAGAAGGCGGACCACCTCGCCTTCGAGGACATCGGGACCGTCAAGCTCAAGGGCTTCGACGACCCCGAGCGGCTGTCGCGCGTCACCCAGGCCTGAGCTCCGGTGACCGTCGAGGCGCCGCTCGAGGCCGCCCGGCGCACCGGGCTCGTGCCCTCCGGCGAGCCGCTGGTGGTGATGCTCTCCGGAGGGGCGGACTCGACCTGCCTGCTCGACGTCGCGCTCCGGCTCGGGGCGCGTGTGCGGGCGCTCCACGTGGACCACGGACTGCGCCCCGACTCTGCGGAGGACGCGCGCCACTGCGGCCAGCTGTGCGAGCGCCTCGGCGTGCCCCTCACCGTCGAGCGGGCGCGCCTCCCAGGCAGCGGGAACGTCCAGGCCGAGGCCCGCGAGGCTCGCTACGCCCTGGCCGAGCGCCTCGGGGCCGAGCTCGGCGCCGATCACGCCGCGGCCCACACGCTCTCCGACCAGGCCGAGACCGTGGTCTATCGCCTCGCCACCTCGCCGGGCCCTCGCGCGCTGCTCGGGATGGCCCCCCGCCGCGGGCGCCTCGTCCGTCCGCTGCTCGAGGTCCCCGGCTCGGCCACCCGCGCCTGGTGCCGGGACAGGGGGCTCTCGTGGCGGGAGGACCCCTCGAACGCCGACCCGCGATTCGCGCGCGCGAGGGTGCGCGCCGAGGTGATGCCGGTGCTGCACGACCTGAGCCCGGCCGCCGAGCGCACGATCGCCCGCACCGCCCGCCTGCTCCGCGAGGAGGCCGAGGTGCTCGAGGCGGCCGCCGTCGAGGCCCTCGGGGGCCCCGGCGTGGCGGCGGTGTCGGCGGCCGAGCTGGGTGCGCAGCCGCGGGCGCTCCGCCGCCTGGCGCTTCGGCGCCTGGCCGCGGA
>JACCZP010000264.1 GCA_013695885.1 Thermoleophilaceae bacterium
CCAGGCCTATGAGCGCGGCCGCGACGGTCACGCCGAGCCAGAAGAGGATCACCAGCCACTGGGCGTTGGGCAGCGCGTCTCCGGCGAAGGACGTGGACAGCCCGCATACCGCGTAGGCAAGCCCGCCACTGGCTATGACGAGGCCGCCGAGCGGACGTCCGCTCGAGCGCAGCAGATAGGGGGTGAGGGCCACGAGGGCGAGTCCGGCCATGGCGATGGCCAGCACCTGCGGATCGGCCCGCTCGGTCGAGGGCAGCGGGGCGCTGGCCGCCAGCCCGGCGACGCCCACGAAGATGGCAAGCACGGCGAGCACCTCGCGGCGCCCGACCGACTCCCCGAGCACCCGGGTGCCGACGGCGAGCAGGATCACGAGGCCCGCGGCCAGGGTAGGCTGCACCACGGTGACGGGCGCGAGGAGGAGGGCGCCGGCTTGGAGCGACCATCCCACGAGCACGGCGGCGGTGCCGAGCAGCCAGCGCGGGCGGGAGGCCAGGTCCCTGAGCAGTGAGGCGTGGAGCGCCTCGCGGTCCGGCGTGTTGCGGGCCTCGAGGGCCTGGAGCGCCGCCCCCGACGAATACAGCGCGGCGGAGCCCAGCGCCACCAGCAGGCCCAGGAGGAGGGGGGCGCTGAGGTTCAATGGGCTCCGCTAGGAGGTGACCGCGCCCTCGGCGGCGGAGCTCACGTGGCGTGAGTACTTGGCGAGCACACCGGAACGGTAGCTCGCAGGCGGGGGCGAGTAGGCGTCGACGCGCGCCCGCAGCTCGTCATCGGAGAGCTCGACGCGGAGCTCCCGTCCGGTGATGTCGAAGACGATCGTGTCCCCGTCACGCACCCCGGCGATCGGGCCGCCGCGAAACGCCTCGGGGGCCACGTGGCCCGCCATCAGCCCGCGCGTGGCTCCGGAGAAGCGCCCGTCGGTGAGCAGCGCGACCGACTCGCCGAGCCCCTCCCCCACGAGCGCCGCGGTCACTCCGAGCATCTCGCGCATCCCGGGGCCGCCGGCCGGTCCCTCGTTGCGGATGACCACGACGTCTCCCTCGACGATCGAACGCGCCTTGACCGCGGCGAAGGCGTCCTCCTCGGACTCGAAGACCCGTGCCGGGCCGCGGTGGTCGAGCCGCTCGTGGCCGGCCACCTTCACCACGCATCCCTCGGGAGCCAGGTTGCCGCGCAGCACGGCCAGTCCACCGGTGGCCTTCAGCGGGCGCTCGAGCGGACGGACCACCTCCTGACCCTCGCGCTCCTCGGCGCTCGCGGCCTCCTCCCCGATGGTGCGGCCGGTGACGGTCATCTCCTCCGCGTGCAGGATGCCGGCGTCCAACAGCCGCTTGGCGATCAGCCGCACCCCTCCCGCCCGGTAGAGGTCGGTGGCCACGAAGCGCCCGCCCGGCTTCAGATCGGCCAGCAGGGGCGTGGCCGAGCTCACCCGGTCGAAATCGTCGATGGACAGCGGCACCTCCGCCTCGCGGGCGAGCGCGATGAGGTGCAGCACGGCGTTGGTCGAGCCGCCCGATGCGGCCACCGAGGCGATCGCGTTCTCGAGCGATCCCCGGGTGATCACCGCGCTCGGGCGCAGATCGCGTTCGAGCATCTCGACCACGAGCCGCCCGCAGTCCTCGGCCACCTGCCCCTTCCTCCCGTCCTCGGCCGGCACCATTCCGCTGCCCATCGGGGAGATCCCGAGGACCTCGAAGGCGGTGGCCATCGTGTTGGCCGTGAACTGGCCGCCGCACGCGCCGGCGCCGGGAGAGGCATTGTCCTCGAGCTCGGCCAGCTCGGCGTCGGACATGGTCTCGGCGGCGTGCGCGCCGACGCCCTCGAAGACGTCCTGGATCGTCACCTCGCGCCCCTGGAAGCGCCCCGGCGCGATCGATCCTCCGTAGAGCATCAAGCTCGGCACGTCGAGGCGGGCGAGCGCCATCACGCAGCCCGGGAGCGTCTTGTCGCACCCCGACAGCGCCACCACGGCGTCGAAGAGGTGGCCGCGGGCCACGAGCTCGATCGAGTCTGCGATCACCTCGCGCGATACCAGCGAGGCCTTCATGCCCTCGGTGCCCATCGTGATGCCGTCGGAGACCGCGATCGTGTTGTACTCCATGGGCGTGGCGCCGGCAGCGCGGACCCCGTCCTTCACCCGCTCGGCCAGCCGGCGCAGATGGAAGTTGCACGGCATGGTCTCCGTCCAGGTGTTCGCGATGCCGACTATCGGGCGCGCGAGCGCCTCATCGTCGAATCCGATTCCCTTCAGGTACGCACGGGCAGGAGCGCGGTCGGGCCCCTCGAGGATGGTCCGGCTGCGCCGCCGAACGTCGGTGATCACCGCGGGGCGGCCGCGTCGCTCGACGCGCCGTGGAGGGCGGCCCGCGTCACCGCGAGGAGAGCTCGGCGGAGTCGGGGCCCCCGCGCTGGCGCTCCCACTCGGCGAGGCGCCAGAGATCGCGCCGGATGCGCGCGGGGTCCACCTGCCGACCCGGGAGGTGCATGTTCGCGTTGCGCAGCAGCCGCGACTCGTCCCCGGTCACCGCCATCCACTTGGCGAGGACGTCGTCGGAGTCCGGCAGACGGGTGTCGGAGATGGCGCCGGTCAGGTCCGGGAACTCCACGCAGTACTCGCTGAGGAGGCGGCGGGTCTGGGGCACGTAGGCGACGATCGGCTTGTGCGGGTAGATGAGGTACGCGTAGGGAGGCTCGCTCCCGCGCCGGTCCGCACGGGAGGGCTCCCCGTCGAGCGTCCGAGCGCCGGCGAGCCGGCCCGGCACGCTGATGAACCCGAGGTCGCGGTACATGGCCCACTCCTCGTCGTTCACGCAGGAGCGCAGCAGCTCGCGGGCCCGCTGCTCGGCTCGGCGCTCACGGCCGGGATCGCCCGGCTCGAACCCGGCGCGCCCACGCCGGCGATGCCGGGACCGCGCGCGACGCGCCTTGCCGCGTGCCCCGGCGTGCGCAAGGACGGAGAGCAGGAGCGCGGTGGCTACCAGGCCGAGGGCCAGTAGGGCGAGCACCACGGAGGCCTCAGCGCGTGCGTCCGGCCCGGCGCGGAGCGGCCGCACCGCCGGGCGCGGTGATCCACGGACGGACGGCGAGCGACATCGGGCCTCTCACCAGTGCCTCCCGCCGAGAACGTCGACGATCGGACGGGCCGGAGGCGTGACTGCGGAGAGCACTCAACCTCCGGCGGCGCGGGGGAAGAAGATCACCCGATCCGCCTCCTCGGGGATCTCCGCGTACTCGCGTACGAGCTGGGCCTCCCGCCGACCGGTGTCCGGATCGACGGTGGGGGCGGCGGCCCACATCCCCTGGTCGAGCTGCCGGCGGAACTCCTCGACGAGGCGCTCCTCGTCCTCGAGCACGGCGGGATCGCCCTCCGCGAGGAGGATCTCACCGTGGCCCGGCTTCATTCGAAGGAACTTGATGGCTGGCTCCCTGTGCGCGAAAGCGCAGGCCGTCGTTAGGGCGACGGCCTCACGCGGGTGGACGGCGATTATGCCAGACGCGAGACGCGCCCCGGCGCCCATTCGAGCACGCCGAGGGCATCGACCGGTCCAGCTCCCCGTCCGAGGCCTCGGAGGCCGTGCCGCACCGCATCGGAGGCCACCGACTTTGCCCCTCGGGCCGCCTCGAGCGGGTCGAGCCCGCGCGCGAGGAAGGTGGCGAGCGCGGACGAGTGCGTGCACCCCGAGCCGTGCGCCGCCCCTGCGGGATGGCGCTCGCCGGCGATCGACTCGAGGCGCTCGCCGTCGAAGAAGACGTCCGCCGCCTCCTCTCGGTGGCCCCCGGTGACCACGACCGACCGCGGGCCGAGGCGGTGCACCGCCCGGGCCAGCGCCTCGGCGTCGTCGCCGCCGGCTGTCGCGGTGCGCTCAGCCAGCACGCGGGCCTCCTCGAGGTTCGGCGTGACCACGGTCGCCCGTGGAAGGAGGAGCTCACGCAGCGCACCCTCGGCCTCCGGATCGAGGAGCCGCGCGCCGCTCTCGGCGACCATCACCGGATCGAGCACGACCGGCGCCCCGGCGGTCAGGTCGAGTGCTCGGCCGACCGCCGCGATGGTCTCGGCACTGCCCAGCATGCCGATCTTGACCGCGTCGACCCCGATGTCCTCGACGACCGCCCGGACCTGATCGAGCACCG
>JACCZP010000399.1 GCA_013695885.1 Thermoleophilaceae bacterium
GCCTGGCGGCGCTCGATCATCGAGCGGGCGAGGGAGGCGATCTGCTCGCGCCGGTCGGGCGTCGGGTCCGGCCAGGGGAAGGTCTCGAACGCGGAGGTGGGCGTGTAGCGGATGTCGACCCGCAAGGTTGATGACTGGTCGCGCGCCCAGTGGCTGTGTATCGCGGACGAGAGAACCCCCATCGCGTAGTCGTCGGCGAAGGCGAAGACGTTCGTGAGGTTGCTCGGGCACGTCCACGGCTCCTGCCAGGCGAAGAGGATGCGCTTGCCCTGAGCGATCCCGGCGATGTAGCGGTGGAGAGACGCAAGCGCAGCGCGCATCCCTGGGCGTGCCTCGGCGAAGATCCACCACCGATCCCGATATGCCCGCCGTGCGTTGGTTGCGCGTATCGGCCGCACCCGCTGCTCGACGAGCTCGAGCGCCGCCGGCCATAGGCGAGCCTCCTGAAGCGGCCGAGTGGCGAAGTCGACGATGTAGCGTCGCGGCCTTTGCAACGGGTCGTCGGTGATGTCCTCGCCTACGAGATAGGGGCGAACGACGTCCGAGTAGTGAGCCTCCGGACGGTCGAAGAGCTCGTTGGCCTCGGTCTCGGACAAGAGGAACCCCGCTCCGGCCGGAATTGGGCCCTGAAACGCGTGGTCCCGGTTGCTGTGCAGCTGCACGGCGTTCGACACGTCGAGGTCGAGCGGTCGCAACGACGAGGTGATCACGTCCACCACGCGCCCGTCGAGGAGGGCCTCCGGCGGCGGCTCGGCCGGCCGCTTGACCCAATTGGCGATGCTCACGTTCACGACCGCCTCACCGGACCACGGCTGCTTCGACACCGCGCTCGTTATCACCCCGCCGTTCTCGACGATCCACTGGAGACTCGGGCCGCGCGCGCGGTTCTGCGTGATCGAGTTCGTGCCGACAAGGCCCGCTCGGCCGCCGTCCTCGAGGTGGTCGTGCGCCTTGCGGAACCAGTACACGCAGTAGTCCTTGAGCCCGACGCCGAACTCCCTCCGGAGCCACTCGGCGTAGTCGTCACCCAGCTCTCCCCTGATCTGCTGCGAGCCGTGGTACGGCGGGTTCCCGACGATGGCGTCGGCGCGCGGCCAGGCCACGCGGAGGGCGTCGCCGCGCCGGATGCCCGACAGGTCGGCGAGGGGGAGGACGCGCTCGTCGATCTCGAGCTCGTCGACCGCGAGCTTGTGGCCCATCCACAGGGAGAGACGCGCGAGGCTGACCGCGAACGGGTCGGCCTCGATTCCCCGCATGTTGGTCAGCGGAAAGTGCAGGGCCAGCGTCTCCTGCTCGCGCAGCCCGGCGCTCCGACGCATGTCGGTAGCCCGCCGGCGCAGTGAAGCCTCCAAGCGGCGCAGCTCACGGTAGGCGACGTACAGGAAGTTCCCGGAGCCGCAGGCCGGGTCCAGCACCACGTAGCGAGCGAGGTCGGCCTGGGCGGCCCCAACGTCGGCGAGCGTCGTGCAGGCGGCTATCCGCTCGCGCCAGGGCTCGACGACGGTCGGGAGGACAATCTTGAGGATGTCGGCCTCGGAGGTGTAGTGCGCGCCGAGCGCCCACTGGCGCTCCCGCCCGAGCGCCCCCTGTAGGAGGGCGCCGAAGATCGCCGGCTCGACACGCTTCCAGTCGAAGTCACACGCGCTTCGTAGTAGCTCGAGCTCGTCGGGCTCGAGGTGGACCTCCGCGGGCGTCGCGAACAGCCCTCCGTTGGCGTATGGCGTATCTGCGTAGAGCCCGTGCTCGGGCCGTGGCGCGGGCTCGGCCAGGTAGCGGAAGAGTCGACCGAGCTCGTCGACGCTCGATCGACCCGGGTCGGAGACCAGCGCGTCGAGCAGCTGCGTGAACAGCTGGCGCGGGAGAATCTGGAGGTCCTCGGCGAACATCGACCAGATCGCTTGGAGCACGAAGTCGCGCAGGGTTCCGGCGTCCGCGGCGCGGCGCTCGCGCAGGCGGTCGTAGAGGTCGGTGACGAGCACGACGGCCTCTCGCGTGAGCTCCGACTGGTCGGCGACGAAAAGCGGCTCGCGTCCGGCGAGGAAGGCGAGCGCGTCGAGGTTCTCGGGAAGCTCTGCGAGGTCGAAGGTCGTTCGCGGCTCGGTGTACACGGCGCCGGGCTGCCAGACCTCGAAACGGTGGAAGGCGCACAGCACCACGTACGGGGGAGCGGCCTGGCGAGCGGTTCCCGAACGCTGCCAGTACCGGAGCGCCTGGGCGCGGTGCGCATCGAGGCGGTCGGCTTCGCTCGGGCGCTTCATCTCGAATATGCAGACGCTGGGCCACACCATGTCGATGAAGCCGCCGTCCTGTGCCTCCTCGAATCGCACACCCGCCTCGCGGCGTGAGGTGCCGTAGCACTCGAGGAGGCCGTTGAGAAAGGTTTGCGCCTCGGCTCGCTCCGAGCCTCGGTAGCCACCCCACTGGGCGGCGAACTCCCTCAGGCGTCGGCGAACCTCCTCGCCGGAGATCGCCACCGTGACGCGCTTACAGAGTGGTCTGCGCGCTCGGGACCGCGAAGAACGTGCCCTGGCGAAGGCGCTTCGCGGTCAGCGAGAGCTCCTGCTGACTCTGCTCGAGGGCTTCGATCAGGTGCGCCTCGGCGCCGGCTGAGCGCAGCGTCGCGACGGCTCGCTCTGCTCGCGCTCGCGCCTCCTCGATGTAGAGCATTGTTACGTCGATCTCGGCGAAGTGCGGCTCGTCCACGGGCGGTCCTTCGGTAGCGGAGTGCGAAACGCTACCCGGGCGCCCGGATCGACTGACTGGCTTCGCCATGCTTCGAAGCTACCGGGCGGCCGAATACAAGGAGGCCCGAAGAGTGAAGCGTCCGCGACCTCTCACGTCAAGATGAGCACCAACGGCGCGGGGCAGGGTCGCGTTTGGGACGATCGCCACCGCATGACCTCGCCGACTCGACTCTTCGAACGTCCGGCGTCGTTCATGACGCGCCTCAGCTTCGTCGCGCCCGTCGTCATCGCCGCCCTGCTGGCCGCGGCGGCTCCGGCCGAGGCGGCGCCGCGCGGGCCGACTGCCAAGCACAAGGCCGAAGCACGGGCCTTCGGCCGCGCGATCAAGCGCTCGGCTCGCGAGTTCCGCAACCGACGCGGCGCTGTCCTCGCGTCGCTGAACCGGCAGATCGATGGAAGCGCGCCGTGCGAGCGCGAACTGCTCAGCCGGCCCTACGACGCGACCACCGAGGTCGTCGAGGCCGTCGAGCTCTTCGACTTCCAGAACGCGATCCTCACCCCCGTCCAGCCACAGCTCGAGCGCTTCGCGGCACGTCTTCGCCAGGCGGCGCCGACCGAGCCGGTCCTTCGCCGGGCCGCCGCGGAGTGGACGCGCTACGTGGCGCTGCCGCGCTACCGCGCCGACCCCGGGGTGTGCGTGGTCTACTCCCGTTGGAAAGCCACCGGATTCTCCCCCGACGCCCGTCCGATCGACCTGGCCGCCTACGAGGCGTTCGAGGAGACCGAGATCGTGCTCCAGGGCGCGAGCAACAGCGCGAACCGGCGGCTGCGCCGGCTCGGGGTGAGCGCCGAGACGGCGCGCGTGCTCAGCCGTGGCTTTCCGAACACCGCGCTCGAGCCGGGCCTCGGCGGCATCGTCTTCTGAGGCGCTGTAT
>JACCZP010000272.1 GCA_013695885.1 Thermoleophilaceae bacterium
TGGCCGCCTGCGCGCGGGTGCGCCCGGACGGCATCCACGGGCTGACGCCCAAGTCGGTGAAGAAGAAGCTGAAGGCCCCGAGCTTCGCGGCCGGGGTCGACCGCGAGGGGGTGCGCCGCGGCGCCGAAGAGCTCGGCGTGGACTTCGACGAGCACGTCGCGCGGGTGATCGCCGCGATGGAGGAGCGTGCGCCGGAGCTCGGCCTCGAGCCGGGCGCCGCCGCGGTGGCGCCCCGGGCGGACGGAGGATAGGCGCCGCCGTGGCCGAGGAGCTCCGGGTGATCGTCCTCGACGGCGACGATGTCCTGTCTCGCGTGCGCGAGAAGCTCGGCTAGGTCGCGTCGACGGCGTGGCGCTCGAGCCCGCGCCGTATGTCCTCCGGTATGGGCTTCTTGAGCTTGGTGGCCGGGTCGACGAACACGTGGCGCATCTCTCCTTCGACGACCACCACGTTGTCGCGGCGAACCGTCATCCGGGTGGTCATGCCCGTGATGCCGAGCCGCGTGACCTCGACCCCCACGTCGAGCTCGTCGTCGAATCCGGCCGGGGCGAGGTAGCGGGCCCGCGCCTCGGCCACCACCATGTCGGTGCCGGTCTCGATCATCGCTGCGTACGGACCGATCGCCTCGCGCCACAGCTCGGTGAGGGCGACGTCGAAGTACATGAGGTAGTGAGCGTTGAACACCACTCCCTGCGCGTCGCACTCCCCGTAGCGCACGCGGAGGCGATGGACGAAGGGGGCGGGCATCGCCGGGGGCAGGCTAACTCCGGGTCGGTGAGGACGAATCGCGGGCCGAAGAGGTGGGCTGCAACGCGCCTTGCAGGCGTCCCCCTTCCGTCCGAGGCCGGACGTAGGTTTCCGAACGCATGTTCGCCCCCCTCGTTGCCCACCTGATTCAGCTCCTCGACCTCGTCGTCGAGCTCTGCACGCTGGGCGAGTACCGCCTTCACCCTGGACTCGAGGGACCTTCGGGGCCCTCAGGTCCGGCCGCGCCTTCGGCCCGATCGGTCTCGTCCGGGGGCGACCGGCCCCTCCGGGCGATCGACTGCCGGCGAACCGGCGACCAGGAGTCGCCCGCGCCCCGGGTGTGCCGCGCCACGCGTGGAGGCTGCTTCTTGGCGGTCCACCCTCCGCTCGCCGGCCACGCGCGCCAGGCCGCTGGAGGGCGACTCCCGACCGCGGCCACCGTGGCCGGCGCCCGGCGTGCTCGCGGGCGTCCGCCTGTCCGTCAGCGCGCCAGGTAGCCGCGGCGCTCGAGCTGGTCCTCGAACCAGCGCACCGGCTCCGGCACCTTGCCCTCGGTCGAGCCGTCGAGGGTCACGAAGGCGAGGAAGAGGTCGGGGTCGGCGATCTCCTCCATCATCTGCTCGAAGGCCCCCTCCCTCAGGCGGCCGGTGCGCCGGTAGCGCCGCCAGAGCGCCCAGGGGCGGTCGTGGAGCTCGATGGTGCTCAGCAGACCCTCGTCGTCGGTGTAGCCCTCGGCGAAGCGGCGCGCGCGCATCGCATGGTGGTTCTCCCCCACCCGGGGATAGCCCTCCGCCACCCTGTACTTGAACGAGTCGTGGACGAGGACGAGGAAACGCAGGCGTGCCCGGGGCTCGCCGGTCTCTCCGCTTCGGTCGAGACGCTCGAGAAGATCGGCCACGTGCGCCGCCACGGACCCCTCCGGGTGTCCGCCCCTCGGCTTGCCCCACTCGAGGCCGGCCAGCAGCTCCGGATCGTCCATGATCCGCCGCTCGAGGTCGTCCTCGGGCCGGAACCCCGGAATGAGCTCGGCCGCACGCACGCCGTTCAAGCTAGATGACCGACCGGGCGCACCCGACGCGCCGTTGCGGCGCCGGCGCGGGGCCGGGTCAGCTCCCGCCCGCCGCGGGGGTCGAGTCGATCCGCTCGACCTCCCACCCGGTCGGGCCACGGGCCAGACGCAGCAGCACCGTCCCTCCAGGCCCGGCGGCCATCATCTCGGCCCGATCCTCCTCGACGCCCGGGCGGTCGTCCACGAGCACGAGGTGGAGATCCTCGTATCGATGGTCCGGATGCTCCGAGTCGAGGGCGGCGCGCGCGGCCGCCTCGAGATGCTCACGGTCCCACCCACGGTCCGCGGCCCGAGCCTCCTCGAGCGCGCGATCGGCCTCACTCACGTGACGGCGCCAGTCCGCGCCACCGGTGGCGTAGTGGCGTCGAGCGCCGATCAGCCCTCCGACGAAGAACAGGAGCAATACGGCCGCGACGACCAAGAGTACGACCACGACCGCCGTCACGTGCCCCAGTCTAGGCTTGATCATGGTCGTGACCGCAATGGCTTCTCGCGCGACCCGCCACTGAGGCCGGATGATCTTCCGTCAGATCCCTCACGACGACCTCGGCTGTGCCTCCTACCTGATCGGTGACCACGACGCGGGTGTCGTCGCGGTGGTCGACCCGAAGCTCGAGATCGACCAGTACCTCCAGCTCGCGCGTTACATGGGCGTGTCGATAGAGCACATCCTCGAGACCCACAACCACGCCGATCACGTCTCCGGGCACGGCCGGCTCGCGGCGGCCACCGGCGCGATCATCCACATCCACCGCGAGGCGGGGGTCGACTATCCCCACCAGCCCTTCGACGATGGCTTCGAGCTCGTGCTCGGATCCCTGCGGGTGCGCGCCCTCCACACGCCCGGACACCGCCCCGAGCACACCGCGTTCGTGTTGATCGACACGGCGCGCGGGAGCGAGGCGTGGGCCGTCCTCACGGGGGACAGCCTGTTCGTCAACGACGTCGCCCGTCCCGACCTGGCCGTCGACCGGGACGAGGGAGCGCGTGGAATCTTCCGGTCGCTGCACGAGAAGCTGCTCCCGCTACCCGGCGTGGTGGAGGTGTGGCCGGGCCACCTCGGCGGGTCGCTCTGCGGTGGCCCGGCCATGGATATGAAGGTCTCCTCGACGTTGGGCTACGAGCGCTCCCACAACGCGATGCTCGGGATCGACGACGAGGACGCGTTCGTCGAGCGCGCACTGGCCTCGCTCGGACCGCAGCCACCCAACTTCGAGGCGATCGTGAACGTCAACCGCGGCGAGCTCCTGACCCACGGCGTGGAGGTGCTGCCGCTCACGCCGCGACAGGTGGAGGAGAAGCGCGTAGCCGGCGCGCTGCTCGTCGACGTGCGCACGGACGTCCAGTTCGACGATGCCCACATCCCCGGGGCCGTGTCGATCCCCGCCCTCGAGGCGGGCTTCGGCACACGGCTCGCGTGGATCGCGGAGCGTGACCAGGAGATCCTCCTGATCGGGCGGGACGACGAGGACGCCCGCGGTGCGGCGAAGCTCGCGCAGGCAGTGGGGATGCGGACGTTCGGCGGCCTCCTGGCCGGCGGCATGACCGAGTGGCGGCGCGAGGCCCGGCCGGTGGAGCGGATCGAGCGAGTGGAGCTCGAATCCCTACCCGAGCGTGCGAGCTCTGACGGGGCCCTCCAGTTGCTCGACGTCCGCGAGCAGGCCGAGCGCGACGAGGGCTACATTCCCGGCTCGCTGTTCATGCCCTGGCACGACATCCACGCGCTTCCCGAGGGCCTCGATCCCGAGCGGCCGGTTGCGGTGCTGTGCGCGTCGGGGCAGCGGGCAGCGGTGGCCGCCAGCCTCGTCCAGCGTCACGGTGCGACGGGGGTCATGCACGTCGTGGCCGGGGGTGTACCCAAGTGGGAGAGGCTGGGCCACCCGATCGAGACACCCGGCCACGACGGGCGGGGCGCGGTCGACCCGCGCAACGCGGCCTAACGGCCCACCGAGCCCCCGGCCTTCGCCGGCCCCGAGCGCGCCGGGCCGCCACCCTTCGTCGGCTCGGCCAGCAGCCGGCGGGCGACCTGGCGAATCGTGGTGGTGCCGTACCCGTGCGAGGGGTCGCCGTCGGTGAGGACGGCGATCACGACCGTGCGCTCCCCGCCCTCGAGTCGGGCGACCTGGTGCACCAGCCGACCCCGGACGGTGGGCCGCCACCCCCCCTTGAGGTAGGCGCGCCAACCCGGCGGAGCGCCGGCAGGTATGCCCCACGACTGGCTCGCCACGACGGAGGCGAGCAGTCCCCGCCCGTAGTCACGGTGACGCCCGGGCAGGACCCGATCGAGTCGCGCGAACAGGCGGGCCTGGTCACGAGCGGTGATGATCGCGCTCGTCCACGTCGGCCCGACCGAGAAGCGCCTCATCCCGGCTGCCCGCGCGACGCGGCGCAGCCCCTGCGGCCCCTGTGAGGCGAAGATCCGTGTGGCCGCGGCGTTGTCCGACCGCTTGATCATCGGCCCGAGCACGGCGCGCTCGCCCGCCGCGAGTGGCCGATCGCGGGCGCCGCGCAGGTACCCGACCAGCAGCATGGCCTTGACCACGCTGGCCGATGGGAAGGGAACGCTTGCGTTGTGGCCTCTCTCCGCGCCGCCTGAGTCGACCACGGCGAAGGATGTGACCCCGCGGCGACCGCCAACGTACCTCCGCGCCGCGGCCAGGGCACTCCGATCGGGGACGGTCGCGCCCGGGGACGCGCTCGAGACAGAGGCTCCCCGCTGTGGTGGCGCGGCGGCGGCGACCACCGCGAGCATCGCGCTGTCAAGTGCGCGCCCGCCCCGTGCGTTCCCCCCCGACGCGGCCGGCGGGCGCACCTCCGCACGCACCGGCGCAACGGGCGAGGACGCCGAGGCGATGCGCTGGCCGGGTACACCCAGTGACGCGACCACGGCCCCCACGACCAGCGTGGCGGCGAACACCATCGCCCCGACGGCG
>JACCZP010000410.1 GCA_013695885.1 Thermoleophilaceae bacterium
CCCGCGCGCAAGCCCGCGTGAAGGTGCGCCAGCCGCTGGCCGAAGCCGTGGTGGTGGCGCCGGGCCGCGAGCGGGACGCCATCGAACGCTTCGAGGCGGTGCTGCGGGAAGAGCTGAACGTCAAGCGTGTACGGGTGGTGTCGCAGGCTGATGAGCTCGGCCGCTTCGAGCTGAAGCCGAACTACCGGGCGCTTGGACCCCGGTTCGGAAAGCACATGCCGCAGGTGGCCGCGGCGGTGGGCGCCCTCGATCCCCACCGCGCCGCGCAGACGCTGCGCGGCGGCGGCCAGGTCGGCGTCCGCGTCAACGGCGGCGAGCACGCGCTGACACCCGACGACGTCCAGCTCGTCATGCATCCCCTCGAGGGATACGAGCTCGAGCGGGCCGGCACGCACGCCGTCGCGCTCAACCTGGAGGTGGACCGGGCTCTGCTCTGCGAGGGGCTCGCGCGTGAGGTGGTGCACAAGGTGCAGGAGGCACGGAAGGACACGGGGCTCAACGTCGAGGACCGGATCGTGCTGCGGCTCGGCGGCGACACGGAGCTGCTCGAGTGCGTTCGGGTGCACGAGACGTATGTGGCGGGGGAGACGCTGGCCGTCGAGGTCGCCTACGAGGCCGGTGAGGATTCCCGCGCGGCGATGATCGACGACCGCGAGCTGCGGATCGGGCTGGAGCGCGCCCCGTTGTAGGGGACGAGATCGCGATAGTTCCCGCCAGGCGGGAAGAATCCTCGAGTCTTGATCACTCGGGTCCCCCTGCCCCCTGAGGCGGAGACGGCTCCGCCGATCGTCGGCGGATGAACCAGGCCTTCGCCTCGGTGTAGGCCTCGCGGTCGTGCTCGAAGCGGACGGCCAGGTCCCGCTTCAGTGCGGCGTAGCGCCCGGCCGTCTCCGCGCTGTCGCGCAGCAGGTCACGAAAGGCCAGCTCGTCCCGGGCACGCACCGACCCGGCCGGGACAAGGTGTAGATGGTGGGTGCGTCGACTCGGATGGGGCTTGCAGAACCAGTGCATCTCCTCGGCCCGGTAGGGCGCGTAGAGATAGGCGAGGCGCGCCAGCGGCTCGAAGCAGGCCCTCGAGGTGGCGAGGTCGGCGACCTCGACCAAGATGTCGATGACCGGCTTCGCGTCGAGTCCGGGGACGGCCGTGCTCCCGACGTGGTGAATGCCACCGGCGACCCACGGGCCGATGGCGTCGGCCAGGAGCGCCCGCTCCGCCTCGAAGCGCTCGGGCCAGCTCGGGTCGTAGGGCACGACGCGAACCGGCTCATCGGCGCGCCGTGCGCCGGGCGGATCAGCCGTCAAGCCCCACCCCGCTGGCTCAGCCCTGGAGCTCGCCCCCGATCGCCCAGTCGCCCTTGTCGGAGTCGTTGAACCGGATCCACACCTGCTCGGGCTGCGTCTTCCCGACCTCGACCAGGAGATCCGTCAGTCGTCGGGCGATCTCGGCCTTCTGCTCGGCAGAGCGACCCTCGTACCACTCGATCGTGACGATGGGCACGGAAAGACGGGACCGCAGGAGCGCTACGCGGCCAGCGCGGGCTCGAGCTCCTGCTGAAGCCGCGCCTTCGGCAGCGCCCCGATGACCTTCTTGGCCTCCTGGCCGTGCTTGAAGAGGATCATGGTCGGGATCGACATGACGCCGTACTGGGTGGCGGTCTGCTGGTTCTCGTCCACGTTGAGCTTGACCACGCGCAGGTTGGCCTGCTCGTCGTTCAGCTCCTCGAGCACGGGGGCCACCACGCGGCACGGGCCGCACCAGGGGGCCCAGAAGTCCACGAGCACCGGGGTCTCGGACTCGAGGACCTCGGCCTGGAAGTTGGTGTCGGTGACGTCGGTGATTGCTCCGGCCACGGTGGCTCCTTGGGGTAGGGCAAAGGCAGGACCTCCACGATAGCCACAGCGCCCCCGTCGCAGCGGGGCCGCTTCTCGGTCCTAACCTCAGCACCGTGCGCAACGCCGAGATCGCCGACGCGATGGCCGAACTGGCCGAGCTCAACGAGCTCGACGGCGCGATCGTGCACCGGGTCGTCGCCTACCGCAACGCCGCGAAGGCGATCAGGGAGGCCGGCGTCTCGGTGGCCGAGCTCGCGCGGGCCGGGCGCGCGGCCGAGATCCCCGGGATCGGAAAGACGCTGGCCGAGAAGATCACCGCCCTGCTCGACACCGGCACCATCCCCGCCGCGGAGAAGCTCAAGGCCAAGTTCCCCCGCGGCCTCGTGGAGGTCACGCGCATCCCCGGCCTGGGGCCCAAGCGGGCCCGCAAGCTCCACGACGAGCTCGGCGTCGGCTCCCTCGACGAGCTGCGCGTGGCCGCCGAGTCCGGCCGGCTGCGGGGGGTGGCCGGCTTCGGGGCGAAGGCCGAGGAGAACGTGCTCGCCGCCCTGGCCGCCGGCGCCGACGGGCGCCCGCGCGATCGCACGCTCCTGTCCCGTGCGCGGGGGATCGCCGAGGAGCTGACGAGCGGCCTGCGTGCGCACCCGGCCGCCGACCGCGTGGAGATCGCGGGCAGCGCCCGGCGCATGACCGACACCGTGAAGGATCTCGACCTGGTGGCCACCGCGAATGACGCCGGCGCGCTCGTGGAAGCCTTCGCGGCGCTCGAGGCCATCGACGAGGTGCACACCTCCGGCGAGGCCGGCGCGAAGGCGGTCACCCACTCCGGCCTCGCGGTCGACCTGCGGATCGTCCCGCCGCGCAACTTCGGGAACCTGCTCCAGCACTTCACGGGGTCCAAGGAGCACAACGAGGCGCTACGGGCCGACGCGGTTCGACGCGGCCTTCACGTCTCCGAGTACGGGGTGACCGACGACGCCACCGCCGTCACCCACGAGTGCGCGACCGAGGAGGAGGTCTACCGCGTGCTCGGGATGGAGCACATCGAGCCGGAGCTGCGCGAGAACCGTGGCGAGTTGCGCGCCGCTCGGGAAGGTGCGTTGCCCGGGTTGATTCGCCTCGAGGACATCCGCGGCGACCTGCACTGCCACACCACTGCCTCCGACGGACGCAACTCCATCGAGCAGATGGCCCGTGCCGCGCTCGAGCGCGGCTACGAGTACCTGGCGATCACGGACCACTCGGCCACGCACGGCTTCGGCAACGACGTATCCGCCGGTGAGCTGCGCCGCCACGCCGAGCGCGTGCGCGAGGTCGACGCCCGCCTCGACGGGCTGCGTCTGCTCGCCGGGTCCGAGGTCAACGTGCTTCCCGACGGCTCGCTCGACTACGACGACGAGCTGCTGTCCGAGCTCGACTGGGTGGTGGCCTCGCTGCACTCCTCGTTCCGCCTGGGAGAGCAGGAGATGACCGACCGCATGGTCCGTGCGATCGAACACCCCCTCGTCGACGCCATCGGCCACCCCACCGGGCGCCTCATCGACCGCCGCGGCCCCTACGAGCTCGACCTCGAGCGCGTGGTCGAGGCCGCCGCCCGCACCGGCACGTTCCTCGAGATCAACGCCAACCCCGACCGGCGGGACCTCTCGGACGTCAACGCCCGCTACGCGGCCGAGGCCGGCGTCACGCTGGTGATCGACTCCGACGCCCACGGCGTCGAGACCCTTGCGAACGTCCGCTACGGCGTGGCCACCGCTCGCCGCGCGTGGCTGGGGCCCGAGCGCGTGGCCAACACCCGCTCATGGGAGGACCTCGACGCGCTGCGGTCGCGCTCGCAGGCCGGAGCCGCGGGGACGTAGCGGATCGGGGGCCCGTGATCGGGCGGGCCTACGTCGCGCCGCTCGCCTGCCGCACCCGCTCGAAGTCCGGCTCCACCTTGCGCAGGCCCGGGGTGCGGACCACGCGCGTGGGCTTGAACGGCGAGCCCCGCTCCACGTAGAAGCGTGCGCCGTCGCGGCCCTCGATGGCCTTGACCGCCGCCTCCTGCCGCCGCCAGGCAAGCGCCACCAGCAGCGCGTAGCCCGCTCCGATGGCGGGCACCTGGGGGAGCAGGACGCCGAGGCCACCGCACGCGAGCGCGAACACCGCGAGGGCCCACAGCCGGTAGACGATCACCCGCGCGGGCTCGAGCTCGGGGATGGCCAGTGACGTGCGCGCGCCCGAGAGCATGCGAGATATCCCCGGCGAGGGGTGGGTGCGGCGGCCGAGCCAACCGCCGGCCATCGCGGCCACCGCCCACCACGCGAGTCCGACGTAGAGGACCAGGACGTCCGCGTCGCCACTCGCTCCCACCACCGCGAGGGCAGCAAGGAGGCTGGCAGCGGCGCCGAAGAGGAGCACCGCGGTGCGCATGAAGTCGGTGAGGAGCAAGACCGGAGGAGCTAGACCGCGGTTCTCGGGGGGACCAGCGCCTCGAGGACCGCGACCACGCCGTCCGGTCCCCCCACCACGAGGTCGGCACGCTCCACGATCGCGGGCGGCCCGTCGTCGGTGCGCACCCCCACCCGCACGGCCACGTCGAGCAGGCCTTCGGACTCGAGGGCGTCGAG
>JACCZP010000009.1 GCA_013695885.1 Thermoleophilaceae bacterium
CCGCCTCGGCCCCGGTCAGCCGCAGCGCCTCTGCCTTCTCCGCGGACCGCGTCAGGCCGATCACCTCGTGCCCGGCGGTCGACAGCAGCGGCACCAGGGGGCGCCCGATCGCCCCGGTCGCTCCGGCCACGAGGACCCTCATCGGCGCCCGGTCCCGCGCAGCCGCCGGACGCTCACCACGAGGAGCAGTCCGAGCAGCGCCGCCACCACGGTGAGCGCCACGAGGTTGAACGGCCCCAGCCAGAACGGCCGAGCCTCGCCCACGTCGACGAGGTGGTTGAGCGCGTGGAGGCCGCCCTGGAGAACGGCGACCGCGAGCACGGGCACCCGCCAGCTCTTCCGGCGCGCGGCTACCACCAGGGCGGCGCCGAGCGCCAGCGACCAGGTGGAGAGATCGCCGATGTAGTGGTCGTTGCGCGTGCCGTAGGGCCCGACCGACTCGAAGAACGCGCCCGGGGCGAAGAGCATCGCCAGCCCGGTGAGGATATTGAGGGCCCCGAAGGCGAGCAACGCCACTCCCACCGCGTCCATGCGGCGGCGGCGACGGGGCTCGGGGCCCGCGGTCACCGTTGCCTGTGGCTCGGGATCGTCATGAAGACCAAGGGACCGGACGCCGCCCCGGCGCGGTGGGGGAGGGAGTCACCGCCGCCTTGGAGCGGGGAGTGGGGCGACGTCCGGTGGATACGACCATAGGCCGCCCGCCTGTGTGTGCCTAGACCCGGGCGAGCTTGGTCAGTCGCAACCATCGGTTATGACCGAGGCGGCCACCGAAGCGCGCAGGTGGTCGAGCAGGGCGTGGCTGCCCGAGCCCATCGTCTCCTCGGCGCCGAGGACGATCACGAACGAGCGCTCGAAGCGCAGCCCGGCCACGCGCCGCGTGGCCAGCTTCTCCCCGTCGCCGGAGAGGCCGAGTCGCGAGAGCACGAGCGGCACGCACTCGGCAAGGGCCGCCGCCTTGGCGGCGCTCGTGCTGCCCACCTCGGCGAGTGGGGGCGCCAGCGAGAGGCCGCGCTCGGCCAGCGTGCCCTCCACCACCCGGCGCGTGCTCGCGCCGGGGTCGCGCATGACCATCGGCGTGGAGAGGAAGTCCGCCAGCGCGATGTCGCCCCCGTCCGCCCACGGGTGGTCGGGCGGGACGGCCACGACCACCTCGTCGTCCACGAACGGGATCTCCCTGAGCAGGCCGGCCGACGCTCCCCGCTCCTTGGCGGCGATCCCGAAGTCCGCACGCCCGTCGCGGACCACCTCGTGTACCACCAGCGAGTTGGCGATCACGAGCTCCACGGAGAGGTGCCGGTCGCGCCGCGCCTCGAAGTCGACGAGCGGCGCGGGCAGCACGAACTCGGCGATCGTGTGGCTCGCGGCCAGGCGCACCGGGGTCTCCTCCTCGTGAAGGCCGGCCATGAGCCCGTCGACCGCCTCTGCTTGCGCCAGCAGCTTTCGCGCCTCGGCGTATAGCCGCCGTCCGGCGGGAGTCGGCGTGACCCCTCTCGGCGAGCGATCGAGCAGTCGCGCGCCGGCCAGGGCCTCGAGGGTGTGCAGCCGCTTCGACAGCGCGGGCTGGCTCACGCGCACGAGCCGGGCGGCGCGGCCGAGGCTGCCCAGGTCGATGGCCGCACACAGTGCGCGGAGCTCGGCGATCTCGGGCGTACGGACCGGGCCGGACATGATCGAAAGGTAGGGCAGCCGGCGATGTCGCGGAGGCCGGCTACCCGGGCGCGTCCGGGTGCCGGATCTGTCCGGTCACCTACCGATCGGCGGGTCTATGCGGGCGCCGGACCAGGAGGAACCCGGTGGCCACCAACACGGCGCCGCCAACCACCGCGAGGACCTGCTTCCACCCGAAGACCCGCGACTCGCTCTCGGCGCCCACCGGGTCCGTGCTCACGCCGATCCCGAGCGAGTCCGCGAACAGGCCCACGAGCAGGAGGGCTACGCCCAGAACCATGAGCAGGACTGCCACCAACCTGTCGCCCATGAAGGCCCACCCCCGCCGCTCGACTGCCCGGTCGCGGCCGAGGCTAGTCCTTCAGCGCAGGAGCGCCACCGTGCCGACCGTCAGCGGAGCTGAGCACCTTGCGACACCACCCCCGCCGGTCTGCTAACTCGTGCGGCGTGT
Organism: Thermoleophilaceae bacterium; assembly: GCA_013695885.1. Classification (GTDB taxonomy): domain Bacteria; phylum Actinomycetota; class Thermoleophilia; order Solirubrobacterales; family Thermoleophilaceae; genus JACCZP01. Next base: position 2,120 of record JACCZP010000009.1, read on the forward strand.
CGAGTCCCGTCGAGCCACCGGCCTCCTCCGTGGGCGGGGCCGCCGCCGGGGCGGCCGTGGCCGGCCTGGTGGCCGGAGTCCTGACCCTCGTCGTCGGCTTCGTGGTGGCTGCGCTCTTTCCCGACGCCTCCCTCGTCGGCCGGGCGGGCATCGACGTCGGCGTTCCGGTCGAGGCGTTCCGTCAGGTGGTCCAGTCCCTCCTGGTCGAGGTGTTCGATGCCCCGCTTCCCGGTGACTCTGCGAGGACCGCCCCCGCGTTGCTCCTCACGGTGCCGGTCGGCTCGTGCGCCATCGCCGCCGCCGCCGCGGCCTCGCGGACACGCGGGATGGCCGGCTGGCAGCGGACGCTGTGGGGAGCCGCCGTCGGCCTGCCCTTCGCGCTGGTAGTGCTGATCTGCGTGCTACTCGCGGGCAGCGACGACGACTTCTCGCCGTCGGCGCGCAGCGTGGTCGGCGCCGGCCTGGTGTGGGGTGCGCTGGGAGGTGCGGCGGGCGCCGCGGTGCTCACACGCCACGGCGCCCGGCGGGCCGGAGCCCCGGCTCCCGGGGAGGCAACGGGGAGGCCGGAGGGCTCCACCGTCCTGCCGTACCCACTCGGGGCCGGCGTCGACGTCCTGCGCCGCACGCTGCGTCCGCTCGCCGTGCTGCTGGTTGTGGCCGCGGCGATCGGCGCGGGCGCGTGGGTCGCGCGCACGCTCTCCGAGCCCGAGAGCCTCGCCGCGGACCGCTCCACGACGCTCGCTGCTCTCGAGAATGCGATGTACGCCGTGGAGCACGGGGTCCACCTCGTCGAGCTCGGCCTCTTCGTGGAGTTCGAGCCTCCGGCCGTCGACCTCGACTTCCTCGGCTTCCCGGTGCCGCCCACCGA
>JACCZP010000282.1 GCA_013695885.1 Thermoleophilaceae bacterium
ATGATGGGCGTGGCGGACACCGACGGTCTGATCGACCGGCTGTTCGCGGGCATGCGCCCGGACGAGGCGATGCACGAGGCCGTGCGCCGCGCCCGAGCCGGAGGGGTGCGGACCGCGCTCGTGTCCAACTCCTGGAGCACGAGCCACTACGACCGCTCGAGTCTCGATCAGCTCTTCGACGCGATCGTGATCTCGGGCGAGGTGGGCCTGAACAAGCCCGACGCCGAGATCTTCGAGCTGGCGGCCGACCGGGTCGGCGTCCCGGCCGGGTGAATGCGTGTTCGTGGACGACCTCAGGGAGAACTGCGAGGGAGCCGAGCGAGTGGGCATGACCGCGGTGCGCCACCGCAACGCCCCCCGGACCGTGGCCGAGCTCGAGGGGCTTCTGGGCGTGGAGCTGCGATAGGGCCCCCTGCGCTGGCCCTCCGGCGGGCCAAGTGGACCGGGCGCGTGAACCGCGCGACGCGACGGCGACGCCTTCGCGACTTTCCCGACCGCCCCGGTCGAATATCGGTCCAGACGCCCCCGAACCGTCCGGTCCCGCGGCGACCATGCTCGCCATGGACCGCGCCCGCGCCGACGAGATCACTCAGGCCTGGATCGACGCCTCGCCCGATGAGCAGGCGGCGCTCAACCGCTTCGCGAGCCTTGAGGACGCTCTGGTGTCGCTGCTACCCGGCGGCGAGGTCGAATGGACGGTCGAGGACCTCGGCGGGCGCCCCACCGTCCTCACCCTCGCCGACGGAGGGCTGTTCACCGTGTCGGTCGAGGGCGGCGAGCGCTCGGGCGCCCCGCCTGCGGAGGTGCGCTGCCGCTTCGCGCAGGCAGCGGTCTCCATCCAGGGCGTCGAGCTGGCCGAGCGCACCGAGGCGCGAACCCGTCATCGATCGTGGACCTTCCACCGCGCCGGGGCCCCGGCGCTCGAGCTGGCCTCCGCAGCACCGGCCGCCGGGCACTTCGGACGAGCGCGGGGCGAGCGCACCGAGCGCTTCGCCCGGGCGTTGGCGGTGGCCGCCGGATGGGCGCTGCCGGCCGAGGCCACGGCGTCACGGCCCGGCGCCTGAACCGCGCGCGTGGCGGCCCGTACGCGACCCGGTTCGGGCCCCGGGCGACCTGCATAACCCCGGTCACGCCCGGCCGCGAACGGCGTGCCTGCGGTTATGCACCAGGGACGTGCACTAGCCCAGACACGCCCGGAGTGAGGGGGGGTGCCTGTGTTTATGCACGAGCGATTCGGTGCGCTGGAAGGCCGAAGGCGGGGGAGCCGAGTTCGAGCCTCACGACTCGTCACGCGAGCCGAACGACGAAACGGCCAGCAGGTCGGCCAGCGGGGCCAGCCGCTCGGCGGTCTCGAACAGGCCGCTCACCGCGCCGGGCTCGGGCCCCGCGCGACCGGAGATCCGACCCGTGAGCACCACGGTCGTGGTGGACGCGCCGCCGCGCGAGGTCTGGCGCCACGTGGTGGCCTTCCCCGCGCTGCCGGCGCCCCGTGAGGTCGCCTTCCGAGCGGGCATCGCCTACCCCGTCGGCGCGGTGATCGAGGGCCGGGGCAAGGGAGCGCTCCGGCGCTGCCGCTTCTCCACCGGGGACTTCGTCGAGCCGATCACGGCCTGGGAGGCCCCGCACCGGCTGGCCTTCGACGTACGCGACCAGCCCCCGCCGATGCGCGAGCTCTCCCCGTGGGGAGCAGTGCATCCCCCGCACCTCGACGGGTTCCTACGGTCGCGGCGCGGAGAGTTCCGCCTCCGCGCCCTGCCCGGCGGGCAGACGTTGCTCACCGGTACCACCTGGTACGAGAACCGCATGTGGCCCGCGGCCTACTGGCGGCTGTGGTCGGACGGCCTGATCTCGCGGATCCACGGCCGGGTCCTCCGGCATGTGGCCGCGATCAGCGAGGCGGGCAACGACGCTCACGCCGGTGCGAAGCGGCGGTAGCGCTCGACCTCTCGTTCCGCCCGGTCGCGGCCCTATCCCGCGCTGATCATGGCGACGCCGACCAGCGCGGCGCCCACCCCCGCCCACTGCGCCGGCGCCAGCCGCTCACGCAGCACGCCGCGAGCGAGCAGCACGGTAACGACCGGATACAGGGACCCGAGCAGCCCGACCAGGGACACGAGCCCGTAGGTCGAGGCCAGCGCGAACAGCAGGTTCGCGGTCATGTCGAGGATGCCGATCGCCGCCAGCGCCCCGCCCTCCGCGCCGCTCACCCGTAGTCCGGGCCGGATGATCACGGCCGCGGCCAGGACCAGGAGCAGGCCGGTGCCACGCTGGGCGAGGATGGCCCACCACGGGTCGGCGTCGCTGGCCGCGTCGATCCCGATGAAGAAGCCGCCGAAGCCGACCGCGGCCACGAGCGCGAGACCGACGCCGGCGCTCGTCCGCCGAGGCCCTTCCCCGCTCGCGGCGGTGCCCGGGTCCGCTGCCCCGAAGGCATCGGCATCGGCCCCGTCCACCGCCTCGCGCGAGGCGAGGAGCACGCCCGCCAGGGCGAGGGCCACCCCGGCGCCTTGGAGCACGCTCGGGCGCTCGCCCGACGCGATCCCGAACACCACGGGCAGCACCGCGCCGGTCGAGGAGATCGGTGCGACCACGCTCATGCTCCCCACGGCCAGGCCGCGGTAGAACGCAGCGATCCCCGCCGTGCCGGCCACGGCGGCGAGCGCCGCGAGGGCGGCCGGGGCGACACCCGGCGGCGGCTCTCCGCGCAGGGCCACAAGCGCGACGACGACCGGGAAGCTGGCCGCGGAGGAGACGGCCAGGACGGTCAGCACCGCCCGACGGCGGCTGGCGAGGCCGGCTCCGAAGTCGGCGACGCCCCAGGCCAGGCTCGACGCGAGCGCGAGGAGGACCGCGGTCACGCCGCCCCGCCGGCCGCACGCCGACCGGCCAGCCGGGCAGGGCCCGTCCTACCTCCGCGCGCCGCGTCCGTACATGAGCACGATGAAGCGCTCCAGCAGCTTGGTCATCCGTCGCGAGTGGGGAAAGAAGTGCACCTCGCGCTTGGGCGCGAAGCGGGTGATGAGGATCGCTTGGGACTGGCAGTACTTCTTGATCCCCTCAACGGAGTGGCGGGCGCCGATTCCCGACTGCTTGGCTCCGCCGAACGCCACCTCTGTGGCCAGGTAGTTGATGATCGCGTCGTTGACGCAGGCGCCGCCGGTCTCGAGCCGCCGCGCGACCCGCTCCCCGCGCGCGACGTCGCGGGTCCAGACGCTCGAGTCGAGCCCGTAGATCGAGTCGTTGGCCAGGCGGATGGCCTCCTCCTCGTCGGGCACGCGCATGATCGGGAGGGTGGGACCGAATGTCTCCTCGGTCATGATCCGCATCGAGTGGTCGACCCCGGTGAGCACGGTCGGCTCGAAGAAGTCCCCCCGCCCCTCACGGCGCCGGCCGCCGGTCAGCACGCGGGCGCCCTTCTCCACGGCGTCGGCGACGTGCTCGTCGAGCAGCTCGAGCTGGTCCTCGAAGGTGATGGCTCCGACCTCGACCGACCCCGGGCCGCCCGGCTCGCCCTGGCGGAGCTTCCGCGTCTTCTCGACCACCTTGGACACGAACTCGTCGTGGATGTCCTCGTGCGCGTAGCAGCGCTCGATGGAGATGCACGTCTGGCCACTGTTGGACATCGAGTAGAAGACCGCGGCGTTGGCCGCGCGCTCGAGGTCGGCGTCCTCGAGCACGATCATCGGGTCGTTGCCGCCCAGCTCGAGGGAGATCGGCGTCAGCCGCTCGGAGGCCTGGGCCATGATCTTCTTCCCGACGTCGGTGGAGCCGGTGAACATGATCATGTCGGCTTGGTCGATCAGCGCCTTGCCGGTCTCGCCCCCGCCGCCGGTGGCCACCAGGAACACGTCGTCGGGAATGCCGACGGCCTTCAGGCCCTCGGCCACGAGCAGCGAGGTGAGCGGGGTCAGCGTCGCCGGCTTCAGGACCACGGTGTTGCCGGCCATCAGCGCCGGGATGCAGTCGCCGAAGTTGTTGGTCAGCGGGTAGTTCCAGGGCCCGATCACGCCGACGACGCCGTAGGGGCGGTGGCGCTCCACGAGCCTGCGGCCGAGCAGGAACGGGGAGTGCGGGCGCATCTTGCGGTCGCGAAGGAACTTCTCCGCGTGCTTGGCCCAGAACCCGAGCGAGTCGGCCACGTAGACCAGCTCGGCGAGCTGGGCGTCCTCGCGCGTCTTGCCGGACTCGGCGACGATCGTCTCGAGCAGGCGGTCGCGGTTCTGCACGAGCCAGCGACGGAAGTCGCGCATGATCGCGCCGCGCCCCTTGTAGCCGAGCGAATTCCAGATCGGCTGGGCGGCGCGGGCGCGGGCGACCAGCGCCTCGACCTCGGACGCCCCCATGCTCGGCACGTGGCCCACGGTCTCCCCGGTGGCCGGGTTGAGCACGGGCAGATGCTCGAGCGTTCCCGCTCCGTTCGACTGCGGGTGGGCGTGCTGCTCGATGGTGGCCACTGGATGAGCTCCTGTTCTCGGGTCCCGCCGCGACGATCCTATGTACCCGCTTCCGCCGGCGCGAGGCGGTGGGAGGACGAGGCTCGGTGCGCTCAGGCGGCGGCGGGGGCCTCGACCCGTTCGATCACCGCGTCGTCGACCGGTCGGTCGCCGCGGGCGGTGGGGGTGGCCTCGATCGAGTCGACCGCCTCCATGCCCGAGGTGACCCGCCCGAACACCGTGTGCTTGCCGTCCAGCCACGGCGCGGCGGCCGCGGTGACGATGAAGAACTGCGACCCGTTCGTGTTCGGGCCGGCGTTGGCCATACACAGCGCACCGCGCTCGACCTTGTGGGGGTTGATCTCGTCCTCGAAGGTGTAGCCGGGGCCGCCAGTCCCGGTGCCGTCGGGATCGCCGCCCTGGACCATGAAGTCGGGGATCACCCGGTGGAAGACCACGCCGTCGTAGAAGCCCTCGCCCGAGAGGCGCAGGAAGTTCTCGACGGTCTTCGGGGCGTCGGCGTCGAAGAGCTCGAGCTCGACCGGACCGTGGTTCGTGTGCATCGTGAGCACGCTCATGGTCGTGCGACCTCCAGTAGTAGGGGAACACCGCGCACGTCGTGGCCGCGTAGGCGCTCGACGACCTCCTCGGCGCGGGCGGACGGCACGCTCGCCAGGGCGAAGCGCTCGAGTATCCGCACGCCGGTCACCTCCTCGCCCTTCAGGCGCGAGCGGTCGACGATCGCGCCCACCACGTCGGCGGGCTCGAGGCCCTGTAGACGGCCCGCCCCGATGATGAGGGTGGTCAGCCGGCCGTTCGGCTCGGCGTGCGGCTTGGTGTGACGTGGGCGACGCGGCTGGGGAGGCTCGTCGTCCGCGACGGGGACGGAGGGCGTGAGATCCGGTGCGGCGGTCTCCGGCGGAGCGGTCTCGACCAGAGCGATCTCCAACGGAGCGGTCTCCGCCGGCGCACTCTCCGCCGGCGGTGCCTCCGGCTCGCCCGGGGCCGGCG
>JACCZP010000024.1 GCA_013695885.1 Thermoleophilaceae bacterium
AGCTTCTGGTGGGCGATTCCCATCGCCCTGGTGCTGCTGCTGCTCGGGCTCCCGCCGGTGCTCATCGTCCGGTACGAGGCCGAGCGAATCGTGCGCCAGCGCAAGGCCCGCTCCTTCCGAATGCTCGGCCAGGGCCGCGGGTTCGCCTTCGGGGCGCGCGACCGCGAGAGCATGAGCTAGCGGGGCGGTGGCCCGGACCGCCCCGGCGACTCGACCGGGCGAGCCGAACCCGGCCGCCGGCACTCAGCCCGCCGCGTTCGGGTTCCCCGTGGCCTGACCCTCCTCGCCCGGAGTCCCGGGGTTCTCCTCGGCCTCCTGGCGGCTCTCTCCACCGGAGTCGTCCTCGGCGGTGGCCTCCTCAGGTCCCTCCTCGGGCAGCTGGTCGGACTCCTCGCGGGCTTCCTCATCCGTGGTCATGAGGGTGAGTCTCCCTGGTCGGTCGGCGCGTCGTCGCGAAGGTCGCCCTCGGGCCGCGGCTCGTCGCCGGGCGCGCCCTCGTTCGGCCCCTCGACGTCGAGGCTGGCATCGCTCGGATTCCCGTAGGGGGGAGTCGTCTCGGCAGCGGGCTCTGAGTCCTTCTCGGCGTGCATGGGCCCCTCTCGGTGGGCGGGAGTTCGGTTGCTCGCCCGATGCTAGTCCGGCTCCGAAGCGCTCTCGACGCCGGTCGGCGGGCCGCCAACCCGATCGCCGCTAGCGTCGCGAGCGTGCGAGCAGCCCGGGACTGACGCCCACCCGCCGCAGCTCGGCCGCGGCGAGCTCCCCCACGCGTCCCTCCTCGATGTCACGCCACGGGCGGACGGACACGCGACGCAGCTCTCGAAACGAGAGGTTCACCGCGGCACGCTGGGCGAGGAAGCGCTCGAGCAGGGGGTCGCCGGCTCCTTCCTCGAGGGCGGCCGCCACCGCGCGGGCCTCCCGTGCCCGCACCAGGCGCGGAGGCCCGTAGTAGGCGAGGAGCGGCAGCGAGGGAAGTATCGCGACCAGGAGTCCGCCGATCAAAGCGAGTCGGTCGATGCTCTCGCGGGCTGTCGCCGCGGTGCCGATCACACTGCGGCCCGCCTCCTGGATCTCCTGGCCGACACCTTCGAGCACGCGCCCGACGAGCGGCACGTCGAGCGATCCGATGGCCCGGCCGGTGTCGTCCACCGCCCCGCCCGCGGTGGTGACCGACGTGCTGAGGGCCGCGAGCTCCTGCACCGCGTCGTACACGAGGACGCCGACGAGTGCGAAGAGCACGACCCATCCGAGGACGAGGAGGTCGAGCAGGAACAGGGCCGGGCCGCTCGGCAGCCTGAGGCGGGGGACGAACAACGGAGCTCCTCTCGGGTGGCGGACGCGCGGCGGCCGGTCGGAGCCGGCCGCGGAGAGGGAGCCTAGGGAGACGAGGAGGCGCTCAGCGCGCGAGGATGCGGCCGATCACTCCACCCACTACGAGGTAGAGCGCGGCGGCGATCCCAAAGTTCACGGCCACCTCGGTGCTGCGGCTCCCGAACGTGAATACCTGCCTGAAGGGTCCGACCAGGAAGTCGCCGGCCCCGATCAGGCTCGCGACGATGAAGTTCTCTCGGTTCGCCTCGAGGACCTTGAGCACGATGGCGAGTACCACGATCAGCGCCAGCACCGAGAAGATCGCGGCTATGACCCGGCCGAGGACGGCGAGCCCGCCCCTGACGGCCTTTGCGCCGCCGCGGCGCCTCGACCTGCTGCCCTCGCTGGTGGACTCAGACACGCCGTTCTCCCTCCTGACCGCGGCGCTGTCCCGGGCGGGCGCCAGAGATCGGACCTTATCCGACACCAGATGAGCCGGCCTACGATGCCGTGCTGGTTCCAGCGGCGTCGATCGCTCGCGACTCCGTGCTCACCGACCTTGCGCCAGATCGCGGCCGACCGTAGGATCGGCGCAATCCACCCGGGAGGCATCGATGGCTGCGAAGTGGACGTTCATGGTGTACATCGCGGGCTTCAACAACCTCTCGCCGTTCGCCAGCAAGGATCTCGAGGAGATGCGCGAGGTCGGCTCGACGGACGACGTCAACGTCGCGGTCTTCGTCAAGCAACTCGACAGGGACTCGGCGGAGCGGCTCATCGTCCAGAGGGACGGTCAGGGCGAGAGCCCCGAGCAGCTCGGGGACGTCGACTCCGGGAATCCTCAGACCATGCTCGACTTCGTCCGCTGGGCCGCGCAGAGCGCACCCGCCGAGCGCTACGCGCTGGTGGTCTGGAACCACGGAAGCGGATGGCAGCCGGACGACCTCGAGCAGATCTACTCCGAGGTGCGCGCCGAGCGTGGCGACACGGGGGTGACCGGTCGCGAGCTGGGCGTCCGAGCCTCACAGCAGATCGACCGATCGCTGTTCTCGTCGACGGTCAAGGAGGTGCTGGCGCTGCCCGATGCCGGCGAGCGAGGCATCGCGAGCGACGACGGCACCGGTCACTCCCTCGACACCATCGAGCTGAGCCGCGTGCTCGAAAGCGCACACGAGGGGGATCTCGGGCAGCCGTTCGAGCTGCTCGGGATGGACGCGTGCCTGATGAGCACGCTCGAGGTGTCCTACGAGGCCCGCGCCCACACCCGCAACGTCGTCGGCTCCGAGGAGCTCGAGCCGGGAGACGGCTGGCCCTACTCGCTCATCCTCGGGGACCTGGTCGCCAACCCGGACATGGACGGCGCGGAGCTCGGCCGAACCGTCGTGAGGCGCTACGCCGAGTCCTACCGCAACGACGAGAGCAAATGGCCGATCACCCAGTGCGCGGTGGCCAGCGACGGGATCGACGCGTTCTCGGATAGCCTCGACACGCTGGCTGGTGCCCTCCGTGGCTTCATGCGCGACGACGAGCTCGGCGTCTTCAAGGTGCAGCAGGCCCAAGCGAGGAGCGCCGATTTCACGGGTGAGCTCTACGACCTGCGCACCCTGTGCGCCAACCTACGCGGCCTCGGGCCGAGCGGCGAGAGGGTCGAGGATGCGGCCGCGAAGGTGATGGAGGCGCTCGAGCCCGGCAGCTACGTCCTGGCCGAGGAGCACCTCGGCCCGACGGTGGAGGGCTGTGGCGGGGTCACCGCGTACCTCCCCCCTCCGAGCAGCCGGATCTCACGCTTCTACGGCGACCTCAGCTTCGCCAAGCAGCACGGATGGGACGAGTTCCTGCGCAGCTACCACCGTGCCATCCGGGGAGAGTGAGCCCCGCCTCGATGGCGCGGTTCCCCTAGCCCTACGGCTCCTCGTCGGCGACCTGAGCCGGGCACGAGCCACGGTGCTCGTGGTCGGCCACGTGAACGGCGTGCCACCGGCGGGTCCCGCCGCCTCGCTGGACGCGGCGATGGGCGGAGCGCTTTCGCGACGCGCCGCCAACGGGTCGCTGGACGCCCCCTTCGGGTCGACGCAGTTCCTTCCGGCGTCGAGCTCGACCCTCGCCGCGGGTTCCGTGCTGGTCGTCGGCCTCGGGAATCCGGCCGAGTTCCAGGCGGAGCGCCTGCCCGAGGTGGGCGCCGCGATCGTCGAGGCCGCGGCGAGCCTCGGTCTCCGCGATGCCGCCACCTCCGTGCACGGCACCGGCGGACTCGGAGTGCCGCTCGAGAAGGCCGCCCGCCTGCTGATGACGGGCGTGCTCGAGGCGATCGAGGCGCTTCCGGGGGCGGGAGCGCTGCGCGAGCTCTGCGTGGTGGAGCACGACCCGGCCGCCAGCCGGGCCGTACGCGAGGGTGTACGCGCGGCTCGCAGCGGCACCCGTGTCCACGTCTACATAGAGGAGGGGACGCTCCAGCCGGCGCCGGGCGCGGCGGCGGTGGCGGCGCCCGGGGCGGGCTACATGCCGGAGCATCTGCGGCTGTCGGTGACCAGGGAGGTATCCGAGGCGCTGCTCACCGTCAGTGGGTCGGACGCCGCGACCAGCGAGGCGCACTTCGAGTACCCGGCGGACTTCGCCGCCGCGCTGCCCACGCGCCTCGCCGACGAGGTCCTCCTCGAGGAGGATCCCGAGGCGCGCCTCGAGCGCATGCGGAGCCTCGGCCACGAGCTCTTCACCCAGCTGATCGGTCGCGCGGGGGCCCTCGGCGGCGCCGGTCTCCTGACCGACGCACCGGGCGACCTCGTGGTCCTCACCCTCGACGACAGCACCGTCGACCTGCCCTGGGAGCTTCTCTACACGCGGGAGACCGGATTCCTCAGCCGCGAGAAATGCCTGGCCCGCTCGCTCCAGCTCTCGACCCTCGGCCGTCAGGGCGCCTTCGTGGCGCCCCACTCGCGCATGCGGGTCCTGGTCGTGGGCGACCCGGACCCAGATCACGCGCTCCCGGGCGCGCGTGCTGAGGCGGAGGCGGTGGCCAAGCTGCTGGACGACCAACCCGGGGCGGAGGTCGAGGCGCTGATCGGAGACGTCGACTTCAGCTCGGTCTCGCGCGAGCTGAACGCGCACTCCTTCGACCTCCTGCACTACTGCGGCCATGCCCGTTTCGACTCGCTGCGAGAGGGACGCAGCGGCCTCATGCTGTCCGACCGGGTAATGACCGCCGACGATCTCTCGGCACGGCGGTTTCTACCGCGCGTCTTCTTCGCCAACGCGTGCAACTCGGCGCAGACCGGTGACGGTGGTGCGAAAGGCCTGCTCGACGGGGCGGTGCCGACCCGCAACCTCGTCTCCAGCCTGCTCGCGGCGAACGTCCGCGCCTTCCTCGGCAGCATGTGGAAGGTCGAGGACGAGCCCGCGCGCACCTTCGCCGTGGCCTTCTACCAGGCGTTACTGGAGAGGACCCGCTCGACGTCGGTGTCCGTCGGACACGCGGTCCGCCACGCCCGCGCGGCGGTCGTCGAGGCCCACGGCGAGGGGCATCCCGCGTGGGCCGGGTACGCGCTCTACGGAAGTCCCTGGAAGCCGGTGCTCTAGCCGCCGTCGCGACCTTCGGTGCGTCGCCATGTCCGGCAGGATACGGTGCGCCTGTGTCCGGGAGCGAGGTTCACTTCGAGCCCTTCCTGCACCTCGCCGACCTGAGCGCCAACGAGGCGCTCATTGCCTGGGGCGGCTTCTGGTTCCATCGCGGGTCCCCCGACGAGGGCTGGCGCATCGTCGATGACGAGGAGCTCTCGGAGGTGGCGGGCGAGTCCCGTACGGAGAGCATCGGTGCGCGCTCCGAGCCCTTCGGCCACGCCATCGTCGAGGTCGAGCGTGACGAGGAGCTCGTCGCCCGGGCGGAGACTGCGGACTACAACTTCGTCCGGATAAGCGGCCTCGAGCCCGATACCGAGTATCGCTACCGCGTGCTCGTCGACGGGCAGCCGTGGGCCGAGGGCGAGCTCTGCGACTGGGACATCGGCGAGGCCACACTCGTCCGCGCAGGACGGCGCTACGACAACCGCTTCCAGACCTTCCCCGCTCCAGACGCGCGCGTGCCCGTGACCTTCGCCGTCCTCGGTGACTTCGGGATCGGCATCTACGAGCAGGGCGAGGACGGAGAGCGACAGCTCCAGCTCGGGGCCGCGCTCGAGCGGGCGGCGACCGTGCATGGCGTGCGGCTCGTGCTCACGACCGGCGACAACATCTACCTCGGCGACGAGGACACAGTGGCCGGTACGGGCGACGAAGACGACGACTGGTACCCGTGCTTCTACCAGCCCTACCGCTACCTGCTGAACCGCATCCCCTTCTTTCCGACGGTCGGGAACCATGATGCTGCCGACACCGAGCACTCCGACGATCGCGACCAGCTAGACGACAACTTCTTCCTCGAGCACCGCTTCCGCTCCTGGGTCGAGGCCGGCCGCGCGTCGCTCGACCCGGGCCTCTTCTACCGCTTCGGCCTCGGCG
>JACCZP010000086.1 GCA_013695885.1 Thermoleophilaceae bacterium
GGACGCTCGCGCGAGGGCTACGCATCGGTCGAGGACGTGGTCGAGCCCTACTTGGCTGCCGAGACCGACGAGCTCCGCGAGCGCATCCGCCGTATGCGCGGGCTCGCCATCGCCGGCCTGCTGGTGGGGCTGGTGGCCGCGACCGTCGCGATCATCGCCATCGTCGCGCAGGACTCGAGCCCCGCGGCCAGCCAGCGCCGCGTTGCCGAGGTCGAGGAGCAGCTCGAGCAGGAGAGCGAGCGCAGCGGGCGTCTGGCCGACCGCCTCGAGCGCGTGGAGGACCGCTCCACGGAGACCGCCGAGTCCAACCAGGAGCTCACCGACCAGATCGAGAGCCTCGAGAACGGCGGCGCGGACACGGGGGACCTCGAGGACCGCATCGAGCAGGCCGAGTCCGACGCCGCGGCGGCCCAGAGCCAGGTCGAGGCCCTGGAGCGCCGGATCGAGCAACTCGACAGCGGCGGCAGCAGCTCGCCGTAGCGCTCGTCAGGCTCAGCGCCGCTCACCGCGCGCGCCGAGCTCGAGAGGACGTCCGCGCCTGACAGCCCCCGTGCACCGGGCAGGCGCTTCCCCGGCCGACGCGAACCGGAGAGGGCGTGGCCACACTAGCCCCCGAACGCTCGCCGGTCTTCGAGCACCTGGTGCTCGACTTCCTCGCCCACCTCGAGTTCGAGCGCGGGCTCTCGCGTAACACCCTCGAGGCGTACCGCTCGGACCTCCTTCAGCTCGGTCGCTTCCTGGAGGCCCGAGCCGTACCGGCTCTGGAGGCATCGAGCGCCGACCTCTCCGACTACCTGACGAGCCTCGTCGGCACCGACAACGGCCGGTCCGCGGCCTCACCCGCGACCGTGCACCGCAAGACGGCGTCGATGCGGTCCTTCTACCGGCACCTGCGCCGCGAGGGGCTGCTCGAGTCCGACCCCACCGTCACCCTCGCCTCACCCCGGCGAGGGGCGCGCCTGCCGCATGTGCTCAGCCGCGACGAGGTCAATCTTCTCCTCGAGCAGCCCCACGGCACCGAGCCGCTCGCCCTCCGCGACCGCGCGCTGCTCGAGACCATGTACGCGTGCGGGCTGCGGGCTTCGGAGGTGGTCGGCCTGCGGGTGGGGGACGTCGACCTCGAGGAGCTCACGTTGCGGGCCCGGGGCAAGGGCTCCCGCGAGCGCATCGTGCCGGTGGGGCGCACCGCGGCCACCGCGCTTCGGACCTATCTGGCCCGCGGTCGCCCGGTGCTGGTGGGGGCGCGGGCAGAGCGGTGCCTGTTCGTCAACTTCCGTGGCGGGGCGCTGACCCGTCAGGGCCTCTACAAGATCGTGCAGGGACACGCCGCCCGCGCCGGCCTGGCCGACCGGATGAGCCCCCACACGCTTCGCCACACCTTCGCCACTCATCTGCTCGCCGGCGGGTGCGACCTGCGCGCGGTACAGGAGATGCTCGGCCACGCCGACGTGGCCACGACCCAGCTCTACACGCATCTTTCGAGTGACCGGCTGAAGGACGTCTACTTCAGGGCGCATCCCCGCGCCACCGTCTAGGCCGGACACCGGGACTCCCTCCCAGGCGGGCCGCCCGTCGCCCCGGTGACGCGGCGGAGAGCTCTAGCCTCGGGCCTCATGCCGGAGCTGCCCGAGGTGGAGACGATCCGGCGCCAGCTCGCCCCGGCTCTGGAGGGCCGGCGGCTCGAGCGCGCCGAGGTGCTCGACCCGCGATGGAGCGATCCCGCCGCTCCCGCCGAGGTGGCCGCGGCGGTGGAGGGCCGGCGCATCGAGCGTCTCGAGCGGCGGGGCAAGTACCTCGTCGCCGGGCTGGAGGACGAGGTCCACCTGGTCATGCACCTGCGGATGACCGGGACGCTGCTGCTCGTCGCAGCGGACGAGGACCGTCACGGCCGACCGCACCTGCGCGTGCGCCTCGAGCTCGACTCCGGAGATCGGATGCTCTTCTGCGATCCCCGCCGCTTCGGCACCGGCGTGGTGCTCCTCGGCGCCGAGGCTCGCGAGGCCTACTTCTCGGCTCGCCTCGGGGTCGAGCCGCTCGGGCCCGACTTCACCACGGAGGCGCTGAGGGCGCTGGCCGCCGGCCGCCGCGCCCCGGTCAAGGCGTTCCTGCTCTCCCAGGAGCGGATCGCGGGGGTGGGGAACATCTACGCCGACGAGGCGCTGTTCGCCGCCTCGCTGCACCCCCTGCGTCCGGTCGGGACCCTCCGGCCCGTCCAGCTCGCCTCACTGCGCGACGCCGTGGTGGCCGCCCTCGAGGCCGGCATCGACGCCCGCGGGGCCACGATCGACGACTTCCGCCACGCCGACGGCGCCCGAGGCTCCTTCCAGGATCGCTTCGCGGTGCACCGCCGCGAGGGAGAGCCCTGTCCGCGCTGTGCCACGCCGATCCGGAAGATCCGTGCGGCCGGGCGGGGGACCTACGTCTGCGAGCGCTGTCAGCCGAGGCCGAGGCCGAGGCGCGCGGGCGAAGCGCTCAGGCCGCGGTGACGAGGTCCTTGAGCCGGCCGCTGCGATCGGCGTCGAGAAGCTCGCGGAAGCCGCCGATCGGGCTCCCGTCGATGATGATCTGCGGGAAGGTCATCTGCCCGGTGAGGGCCAGCAGGCGCTGGCGCCCCTCGGGATCGCGGGCCACGTCGATCTCCTCGTAGGCGATGGCACGGGCCTCGAGCAGGGACTTCGCGGAGCGACAGAACCCACACGGATCGGTGGTGTACATCACAACCCTGGCGTCCGGCACGATCCTCAGAGTCTAGATCGTGAATCCGACGCTCGAAGGCGGCCCCCGCACGCACGCGGCCGCGGAGGCATGCACCTGATGCCGGGATCGTTCAAGACCGAGGCCGTCGTCCTGCGCTCCATCCGGTTCGGAGAGGCCGACCGCGTGCTCCACCTCTACACCGAGGAGCGCGGGCGCGTGGGCGCCATCGCGAAGGGCGTGCGACGGGTGCGCTCGCGCTTCGGCGGACGGCTCGAGCCGCTTTTCCGGGTGAGGCTGATCCTGCACGAAGGCCGGGGGGATCTGTGCACGGTGTCCGCAGCCGAGACGGTCCACCCCCATGCGCGGCTGCGCGAGCACCGCGAGGGCCTCGACCGCGGCGTCCAGGCCGCCGACGCCGTACTCCGCCTCTTCGACGCCGCCGAGCCCAACCGCCCGGCCTACAACCTCCTCTGCCAGGAGCTGGCGCTGCTCGACCACTCTCCGGAGGCCGCCACCCGGGCCCAGGCGCTCGCCTTCCGGATGAAGCTGATGCTGGCGGCGGGCTTCGCACCGGAGCTCGCGGGGTGCGCCACATGCGGCGAGGTCGAGGCGGGCGGCCTGTTCTCACCGGCGGCGGGCGGGGTGGTGTGCTCGGCCTGCGAGGCCGGGGCCTTCCCCCTCGAGCGGCCCGGACAGGAGTTCATGGTCGCCGCTCTGGCCCGGCCGCTCGCCGAGGCCCCGACCGCCGCCGACCCGGCTTTGCGCCAGGCCGATAGGGCGATCGTCGAGACCCTCGAGCACCACGCGCACGTGAGGCTGCGGAGGGTGGCCTGAGGGCGCCGACGGCCGGTCCTCCCATAATCTCGGTCAACCTCTTGGCCTCCCGAGCCGACACGAAGTGGGTCTACGACCTCTCGGAGGGTTCGCGGGAGGTGCGCGACCTGCTGGGGGGCAAGGGCGCGAACATGGCCGAGATGCCAGCGTGCTCGGCCCCGACCGCGTGCCCGGCCGCCGCGCTCGGTGAGAGAATCACC
Source organism: Thermoleophilaceae bacterium (assembly GCA_013695885.1). Taxonomy (GTDB): domain Bacteria; phylum Actinomycetota; class Thermoleophilia; order Solirubrobacterales; family Thermoleophilaceae; genus JACCZP01. Next base: position 3,732 of record JACCZP010000086.1, read on the forward strand.
CCATGACCTCGCCGATCACCGAGTCGCGCGCCACGGGCTTCGCCCGGCGCATGGCCGAGCGCGAGGAGACCTTCCTGTCTCCGCTGGCCGTGCGCTCCTTCCCCGCCCATCGCGAGCACCGGGAGCCCGACTCGCCGGTGCGTACTCCCTTCCAGCGCGACCGCGATCGCATCGTCCACTCGAAGTCCTTCCGGCGGCTCAAGCGTAAGACCCAGGTCTTCATCTCACCCGAGGGCGACCACTTCCGCACGCGCCTAACGCACACCCTCGAGACCTGCGGGATAGCCCGCACCGTGGCGCGTGCGCTGGCGCTGAACGAGGATCTGACCGAGGCGATCGGGCTGGGGCACGACCTCGGCCACCCGCCCTTCGGCCACATCGGGGAGGAGATGCTCGACGAGTGCCTGCGCCGCCGGCCCGGGGCGGACGGCTTCCGCCACAACGAGCACTCGCTGCGCGTGGTCGAGCGCCTCGAGCGCCGGTCCGGGGGCGAGCAGGGGCTCAACCTGACCGAGGAGGTACGGGACGGGATCCTGCGCCACCGAGGTTCTGAGCGCTCGGCGACGCTCGAGGGACGGATCGTGCGCATCGTCGACCGCATCGCCTACATCAACCACGACATCGATGACGCCCTGCGCGCCGGCGTCCTGGCGCGCCCGGACCTTCCCGCCGAGGAGATCGCGCTGCTCGGCTCCACTGGCGCGCGACGGATCGACACGCTGGTCCTCGACCTCGTGGAGACCTCGGAGCAGGCCGGCGACATCGAGCAGGGCGAGGAGGTGGGGGAGGCCATGGACCGCCTGCGGGACTTCATGTTCGAGCGCGTCTACCTCGGGCCGGTGGCGCGCGCCGAGCACGGTCGCATCCGGCGGGTGCTCAGCGAGCTGTTCGACCACCACGTCGAGCACCCACCCGAGGCGGTCGTGCCGGAGGCCACGCCGGCCGAGCGGGTGACCGACTACCTCGCGGGCATGACCGACCGCTTCGCGCTGCGCGCGCACGCGGAGCTGGTGGCCGGCCGAGCGCGACCCGAGGCTCACCACGCCGCGGATGCCGATCGAGCTCGAATCGAGGCTCCCGGTGACCCGCAGGCGCCGCCGGGGACCTCGCTCGCGGCCGCGCCAGGGCCGCCCGACGACTGAGCAGACCGCGCGGTGGCCCTCTACACACGGGAATCGATCGAGCGGACCAAGGAGGCCGTGGACATGGTCGAGCTCGTGGGCGCGCGGACAGACCTGCGCCGGGTCGGCGCGCGCTTCACGGGCCGGTGCCCGTTCCACGAGGAGCGCACCCCGTCCTTCTCGGTCAGCGCCGAGCACAAGCTCTACCACTGCTTCGGATGCGGTGAGTCGGGCGATGCGATCGGCTTCGTGAGCGCGACCGAGGCGCTCGACTTCCCTGGCGCGGTCGAGTTCCTCGCCGACCGCTACGGCGTCGAGCTCGAGCGCGAGGACGAGGACCCCCGCCAGGAGGAGCGGAGGCGCCGGCGCGAGCGCCTGCGCGCGCTGCTCGAGCGCACTACCGCCTACTACGAGCGCTACATGTGGGATTCTCGCGAGGCAGCGATCGCCCGCGAGCACCTCACGGCGCGCGGACTGGGGGAGGAGGTGCTGCGGCGCTTTCGGGTGGGGTTCGCGCCGGCGGTGGGGGACCGCGTTCTCGCCGGCGCCCTGCGCGACGGCTTCACCGTCGAGGAGGCGACCGCGGCCGGACTGGCGTCCGCCGGCCGGGGCGGCCCGCCGGGTGACCGCTTCCGCGATCGGATCACCTTCCCTCTGGCCGACGCCCGTGGCCGAGTGCTCGGCTTCGGGGCGCGCGCGGTCCGAGAGGAACAGCGTCCGAAGTACCTGAATACCTCCGAGAACGAGCTCTACCACAAGGGCCGCCAGCTCTTCGGCATCGATCACGCCCGCGCGCCGGCCGCTCGAGCCGGTCGTGTGGTGGTGGTAGAGGGCTACACCGACGTGCTGGCTCTGAGCCAGGCCGGCCTGCCGGAGGTGGTGGCCATCATGGGCACGGCCCTCACCAGCGAGCAGCTCGCGGAGCTCTCGCGCACGGCCACCACGGTCCTGCTCGCCCTCGACGCCGACCGCGCCGGCCGCGAGGCCATGCTGCGCGCCGCGCGTGGCGCCGCCGAGCGTGGTGTCGAGCTCCTCGTGGTCGACATGCCCGAGGGGCGCGACCCCGCCGAGCTCGTGGCGGCGGATGGTGTGGAGGCCGTGTCCTCGCGGCTCGGGGGCGCGATGACGGTGCCCGAGTTCGAGGTGCGGCGCGTGCTGGCGGACGCCGACCTCTCGTCGCCACGCGGACGGGACCGCGCCCTGACGGCTGTCCGGCCGCTGGTGGATGCGACACCGGAGCGCTCGGCCGTGCGCGACGAGCTGGTACGCATGGCCGCCGACCGGCTGGACGTGCCGGCGGAGTACGTGCGGGCGGGAGCCCGCTCCGGCACGCCCTCGAGCTTCCCGGCCGGCGGGGGTGCGAGCCGCCCGAGGTCGAGGACGACGGCGTCCGGTCCCGGCGTGCCTCGCTCCGAGCCCGGAGCGGCGCGCCCCGAGTCGGGCGCCCCCCGGGCCTACTCCGGCGCCGTCAGCGCCGACCGCGCGGAGGGCTCAGATGCCGCGCACGCGCCGAACGCCGGTACGGCAGACGCTGCCCCCAGACCCGCCATGCGAACGGTCCTCGACCTCGCCGGCCGCGCCGAGTGCGCGTTCCTCGCCATGTGCCTGGCCGAGCCCTCCCTCGGCCGCTCGTTCCTGGGGCGGGTGGAGGATGAGCACTTCTCCTCGGCGGCGCTCCGGCACGTCCGCGATCACCTCCGCGAGCACTTCGAGGACCCGCTCGCCGCCCCGTCCCCGGACGATCCCACCGTCGCGGCGCTGGTCACCGAGGTCGCCATGAGGGCCGACGCCGAGCCGTTCTCCGCCGCCGCTCTGCGCCTGGGCTTCCTCCAGCTCGATCTGCGCCGGGTGGAGCGCCAGCAGCGCGGTGCCCGTCAGGCGCGCGACTACGGGCGCCAGCGGGAGCTGGCCGCGGAGCGCGACCGCGTCCAGCGGGACTTCGCGGAGCTGATGGGGCAGACGGCCTGAGCCGGATTCCG
>JACCZP010000099.1 GCA_013695885.1 Thermoleophilaceae bacterium
GAACTCAAGTCCGAGAACAGGGGTGATGGTTTGGCCACGCAGGTGAGCGAGCAGGAAGCACGCGATGTAGCCGAGGAGGCACGCGAGACCGAGTGGAAGCTCCCGAGCTTCTGCAAGGAGCTGTACCTCGGCACCCTGCGCCTCGACCTGATCCACCCGCAGCCGCGGCTCGACGAGCAGGCGGAGAAGCGCGGTGCCGAGTTCCTCGAGAAGATGCGCACGTTCCTCGTGGACGATGTCGACCCCATGCGCCTCGAGGAGGACGGCAGGATCCCCGACGAGGTCATGCAGGGGTTCAAGGACCTCGGCGCCCTCGGCATGAAGGTGCCGGAGGAGTACGGCGGTCTCGGCCTCTCGCAGGTCACCTACAACCAGGCGCTGACCCTGGTCGGTGCGTGGCACTCCTCACTCTCCACCTTCCTCTCCGCCCATCAGTCGATCGGTGTGGCCGAGCCGCTGCGCCTCGCCGGCTCCGAGGAGCAGAAGCGCGAGTGGCTGCCGAAGGTGGCCAAGGACCACGTCTCTGCGTTCCTGCTCACCGAGCCCGACGTGGGCTCCGACCCGGCGCGGGTGACCACCTCCGCCACGCCGACCGAGGACGGCACCGGCTACCTCATCAAGGGCCGCAAGCTGTGGGCCACGAACGGTGTGATCGCCGATGTGGTGGTGGTCATGGCCCAGGTGCCGAAGAGCGACGGTCACAAGGGCGGCATCAGCTGCTTCGTCGTCCCCTACCACGACGAGCGCGTCGTGGTGGAGCACCGCAACGAGTTCATGGGGCTGAAGGGCATCGAGAACTCGGTGACGCTCCTGAACGACGTGTTCGTGCCGAACGACGCGCTCATCGGCGAGGAGGGCCAGGGGCTGAAGATCGCCCTCTCGACCCTCAACACCGGGCGTCTGGCCCTTCCGGCCATCTGCGTGGGTGTCGGCAAGTGGGCGACCAAGGTCGCCCGCGAGTTCGCCTCGGAGCGGGTCCAGTGGGGCCAGCCGGTGGGCAAGCACGAGGCGGTGGCGCAGAAGATCGCATTCCTCGCCGGCAGCGCGTTCGGGCTCGAGGCCATGCTCGACGTGGCCAGCCGCCTGGCCGACAACCACCAGAACGACATCCGCATCGAGGCCTCGATCGCGAAGCTCTACGCCTCGGAGCTCGGGTGGCAGATCGCCGACGAGCTGGTCCAGATCCGCGGCGGCCGTGGCTACGAGACCGCCAAGTCGCTCAAGGCCCGCGGCGAGAAGGCGGTGCCCGCCGAGCAGGTGCTCCGCGACATGCGGATCAACCGCATCTTCGAGGGCTCGAGCGAGATCATGCACCTGCTGATCGCCCGCGAGGCGGTGGACCGGCACCTCCAGGTGGCCGGCGACATCCTCGACCCGAACGTGGGCCTGAAGGACAAGGGCAAGGCCGGCGCCCAGGCCGCGGCCTTCTACTCGAAGTGGCTGCCCCAGCTCGTGGTCGGCAAGGGCCAGGCCAAGGGCACCTTCAACGAGTTCGGCGACCTTGCCAAGCACCTGCGCTTCGCCGAGCGGGGCTCACGCAGGCTGGCCCGGTCGATCTTCTACCTCATGGGCCGCTGGCAGGCCAAGCTCGAGAAGAAGCAGGCCCGCCTCGGACGCGTCGTCGACATCGGCGCCGAGCTGTTCGCGATCTCCTCGGCCGTCGTGTACGCGAACACCATCAAGCAGGAGCAGCCCGACCGGGCCGAGGAGGCCTACGAGCTGGCCGACCTCTTCTGCCGCCAGGCTCGCCGCCGCGTGGACGACCTGTTCACCGCACTGTGGAACAACGACGACGAGGAGAACTACAAGGTCGCCCTCGGAGTGCTGGAGGGCCGCTACAAGTTCATCGAGGAGGGCATCGTCGACCCCTCCGGCGACGGGCCCATGATCGCCCAGCAGCCCGACGAGCTCCAGGAGCCCGCCGGCGCCGGGAGCGGGTCGCACGACACGGGCGCGTCCGCCGACGGATCGTCGTCCAACGGCGCGAGCGCACACGAGGAGACGGGGTCGCAGGCCGCGACGGCGTAGGCCGCGCGGAGGGGCCGGCCTCGGCGCGCAAGACCCACGACGCGCTGGCCGACTTCTTCGGACGGACCGTGTGACCGGTCCTCCGGCCCATCCGGCATCCGGTGCGCCGCAGCCGGCGGGCGGTGCGGGAGCACCGGCAGGACACCCTGCGCCCGATATCGCCTTCCACCGCGCCACGGCCGGCACGGTGCGCGCGCAGAAGGTCGCGCTCGTCGTCGGCGGCGCGATCGGAGCGGTGGTCGCGATCCTCGCGATGCTCGCCTTCATCCTCGGCGAGGCCGGACCCATCGGGCTCGCGATCGGCCTGTTCGCGGCCGTCCTGCCCGCTCCGCTCTACCTCGCGCTCGGCCTGCGCATCGACCGCTACGAGCCGGAGCCGGTCGGGATGCTCCTCGGCGCCTTCGTGTGGGGGGCCACCGGCGCCGTGGTCATAGCGCTGGTGCTGAACACCGCCGCGGGGTTGATCGTGGGCTCCTCCTACGGCGAGCAGGCCGGCGAGCTGTTCGCCGGCAACGTCTCGGCCCCCATCGTCGAGGAGACCGCAAAGGCCCTCGCGCTGCTCGCGATCTACCGCTGGCGGCGCAACGAGCTGAACGGCGTGCTCGACGGCCTTGTGTACGCGGCCATGGTGGGGCTCGGCTTCGCCACGGTGGAGAACATCCTCTACTACGCGCGATCCGCGGTCGACGGCAGCGTGGTGGTCGTGTTCGTCCTGCGCGGGATCCTCTCGCCCTACGCCCATCCGGTCTTCACGGCCATGACCGGGATCGGGATCGCGCTGGCGGTCCGGGCCCGGCGCCCCGCGGTCCGGGTGCTCGCCGTGATGGGCGGCCTCCTCGGCGCCATAGCCCTGCACTCCCTGTGGAACACCTCGACCGGGCTCCTCGGTGGGCTCGGGTTCCTGCTCGCGTACGCGCTGGTGTTCGTGCCGCTCTTCGTCGCCATCCTCGTCACGGTGGGCTACGCGCGCCGGCGCGAGCTGCTCACGGTCGCTCGCGAGCTCCGCCACGAGGTGGAGACCGGACTGCTCCCTCCGGAGGAGCTGGCCGCTCTCTCCTCGCCCGTGGTCCGCCGTCATGCGCTGCGCCGGGCGAAGAAGGTGGGGGCGAAGCGACTGCGCCGGCGCTTCCAGGTCGCGGCTACGGAGCTCGCCTTCCTTCGTGAGCAGGCACATGCCGGGCGCTACTTCGGGGATGCCTCGCCGGCCGACCAGGACGCGCTCTACCAGCACGAGCTGAAGCGCCTCCAAGAGGAGCTGGCGGCGCGCGCCGCCCGCGCGGCTCCCGTGGGATACCCGGCCCGAAGGCGGTGAGTTATCTTGCCTCCCGGAACCGTGACCGGCTCGCGCATCTTCATCTCCTACCGGCGG
>JACCZP010000100.1 GCA_013695885.1 Thermoleophilaceae bacterium
CTACGCATCGACGATCGGCCTCGACGCCGTCGGCGAGTCGCCCTACGCCGGAAGCGAGCCCCACTACCTCCTGGCCGCGCACTCGCTCGTGGAGGACGGTGACCTCGACGTGCTCGACGACTACCGCGCCCGCGCGGCCGACGTGTTCTCCCTCGGCCCACTCGAGCCCCGTGGGTTGCTCCGGGGCGCACGGCTGGTCGAGCCCTATGCGGCCGGGCTCCCGCTCGTGGTGGCCCCCGCGTACGCCATCGGCGGGGCGGTGGGCGTTGAGGTTCTCCTGGCCGCAATCGGCGCGCTGGGCGGCGCCCTCGCCTACCTGCTCGCGCTGCGCGTGGTGCCCGACCCCTGGGCGCTCGGCACGAGCGTGGCCGTCGCCCTCGCCCCGCCGGCGATCGCCTACGGCAGCGCCGTCTACCCGGAACCGGTGTGCGCGACGGTGCTCGTGGGCGCCGCCCTCCTCGCCGTCCACCTCGACGAGCGACCGACCCGCAGCGGCGCGCTCGCGTGCTTCGGGCTGCTCGCGCTCGTCCCCTGGCTCGCCGTGGAGTTGGTGCCGGCCGGGCTGGTGATCGCCGTCGCCGCGTGGCGGTCGCTCGGCCGCAGCCGGCGCACCCTGCTGCGCCTGCTCGGTCTCGAGCTGGTGGCCATCTCCGCCACCGTCCTGTTCGTGGTCAGCGGCATGCTGTACGGAGGGCTCACGCCCTACGCCGCCGAGGCGCCGGGAGAGAGTCCCGCCGCCACCTCCTACCCGCTCATCTACGCGGGCCGCGCGTACCGGCTGGTGGCGCTACTGGTCGACCGCGAGCTCGGGTTGCTGCGGTGGGCGCCCGTGCTCGCGCTCGCCCTGGCCGGGCTGTGGCTCCTTTGGCGCGGTCGCCGGCAGGGGCTCGCGCGGGCGGTACCCGGCTATCGCGAGCTCGAGCGTACGGGCGGTCTCTGCGCGGTGAGCTGCGGCGCGACGCTGGCCGTGGCCGCCTTCCTCGTGCCCACCGTGTCGGGCCCGTGGTTCCCGGCACGCCATCTGTTCGCGGTCGTCCCGCTCATGGTGCCGCTGGCGGCTCTCGGGGCGCGTCGCACGCCGCGAGTAGCCGCCGCGCTCGGCTTCCTCACGCTCGCCGCCTCGGTGTGGCTCTACCTCGACGTCCGCATCGGGAACGGTGGGCTCGCCGCCGACCGGCCCGACGCGCCGTGGGGGCCGCTCGAGGCGCTGTTCCCGTCGTTCGGTCAGACGCCCGGTCCGTATGTGCTGGCCGCGGTGCTTGGGGTGGCCGTGGTCGCCGTGCTGGTGCTGGACGCGCGGCGCTCCCGTGCGAGGGAGGTCATGTCGAGCTAGACGCCGGGGGGCGAACCGTGTGGAGTTGTGCAGGTTTCAGATCGCCCGCAGCCGCGCGACGTAGCCCAGTCGACCCCCGAGACGATGCTCGAGCTCGAGTCCCACCCTCCTCGCGCGCTCGATCAGGTCGCCGTAGCGCACGTAGTGGGGATCGAGCATCACCTCGCCGACCACGACCCGTCCGCCGGGCCGCACCACGCGAGCCAGCTCGGCGAGGGCGGCGTCCTGGTCTGGCACCTCACCGAGGACAACGCACAGCCACGCCCCGTCGAAGGAGTCGTCGGGGAAGGGCATCTCCCGGGCGTCGGCGCGGACGCCGAAGACGTTCCCGGCCGCGGCAGCGCGCGCGGTGGTGTGGTCGAGCATCTCCTGCTGCACGTCGAGCAGGTCGAGCCGTCCGTCCGGACCGAGTCGCTCGGCCACCGCCAGCGAGTGGTAGCCCGTGCCCGGGCCGACCTCGAGCAGGCGCTCTCCGACGCGAGGGGCGAGGGCTTCGAGCACCCGCTGGCGGGTAACCACCGGGTGCGGGGCCTCGATCCAGAAGCGCTGGGAGTAGGGACAGGCCGAGGGATTGCGTCTCCACCACACCGCGGCGCCGAGCGCGGCCACGGCGGCGCCCGCGCCGAGCGCCGTCGCTCTGCGCGCGCCGCGGCTCCAGCTCAAGCGTGCCCCACCCACACCCCGACCCCCGCGACGATCACGCCCACGATCGTCACCTGGATCAGCGACCCGGCCAGCGACACGCGCAGGTAGCGCTTGCGAACCATGGCGATCACCACCAGCTCGCAGGCCACCACCACGTAGGCGAGGGCGAGCGCCTGCGACACGTCGTCGATCAAAAACGGCAGTGCGTGAAGGGTGCCACCGATGAAGGTCGCCACGCCGGTGATGACCCCGCGCGGCAGTGAGGCGCCGCGACCGGTGAGCCGGCCATCGTCGGAGAGTCCCTCCGAGGCACCCATGCTGATGGCCGCCCCGAACGAGGCCGCGAGCCCCGCTATCAGTGCCGCCCGCGAGCCGTAGGCAAAGGCCAGCGCGAAGATCGGGGCCAGCGTGGAGATGGTCCCGTCGATGAGGCCGATCAGCGCGGGCTGGATCACCTGGAGGAGGCGGTCCCGGTCCGAGGCTCCGCCCCAGTAGCGGTGCCACAGCCCTCGCGCCGGCCGCTCGATCACGGCGCCCCGGCCTCGAGCTCTCGGTCGAGCAGCCTCGCCGCGGCGCTGGCGGGGTCGAGGCGACGGGAGACGACCTCCTCTACCAGCTCGGCGACCGTGTCGTCCTGCTCGAGGGACTCCTCGAGGCGACGGCGCAGGCGCAAGGCGGCCAGGGTGAGCACCTCGCGGCGCAGGCTGCGGCGGCGGCGCTCCTCGAGCGTGCCCTCGCCCTCGATGTGGGCGCGGTGCTCGGCCATGCGCTCCACCAGCTCCTCGACGCCCTGACCGGTGCTGGCCTCGGTCCGCACGATCGGGATGGACCACGAGCGCTCGGGACCGAGCGAGAGCACCCCGCGGATGTCGCGCACCATGGCCTCGGTCAGGGGGTGGTCGGACTTGTTGACCACGATCACGTCGGGAATCTCCATCACCCCGGCCTTGAGCGCCTGGATCGAGTCGCCCGAGCCCGGCGAGAGCACGAGCACGACGGTGTCCGCGTGATCGATGATGTCCACCTCGGCCTGGCCGACGCCGACGGTCTCGAGGAAGACGTCGTCCTTGCCCGCGGCGTCCATCAGCAGCGCAGCCTGGAGCGAGGCCTCGGACAGCCCGCCCAGCGAGCCGCGGGAGGCCATCGAGCGGATGAACACCCCGGGGTCGAGGAAGTGGTCGACCAGGCGGATGCGGTCGCCGAGCAGCGCACCGTAGGTGAACGGGGACGAGGGATCGATGGAGAGCACGGCCACCTCGCGCTCGCGCTGGCGCGCGCTCGCCACCAGCGCGCCGATCAGCGTGGACTTGCCCACACCGGGCGGGCCGGTGAACCCGAGCACGGTGGCGCGTCCGGTGCGGGGGAAGAGTTCGCGCACGAGCGCCCAGCCCTCCGGATCGTCATTCTCCACGAGCGAGATGGCCCGCGCCAGCGCGCGCGGATCGCCCCCCGCGAGGCGCTCGGCCAGGTCGCCGGCGTGGGTGGAGCGGATGGCGGTCACGGCCGCTCCATGGTAGGCCCGGCCCGGGTCGCCACCCGGTCCCGGGTGCCGGCCCCGAGCGTTAGGCTTCGCCGGGCATGAAGGCCCTGCGTTCCGCCCATCGCTCCCCCTGGCCGCTCGCCGCCTTCTTCGTCCTCGCCGGGGTCATCCACTTCTTGAAGCCCGGCTTCTACCTGCGGATCATGCCGCCGTACATCCCCTACCAACGCGAGGTCGTATACGCGAGCGGGGTGGCGGAGATCGTCGGCGGGGTCGCCGTCGCGGTGCCGGCGCTACGCCGACCTTGGTCGCGGTGGGGCCTCGTGGCGCTGCTGCTCGCGGTCTTCCCGGCCAACGTCCACGCGGCGCTCCATCCAGAGGCCGTCGGCGGGGGGCCGGTGGCCACGACCATCGCGTGGGTGCGGCTGCCGGTGCAGGGGGTGTTCATCGCGTGGGTGCTGAGTGCCACCGCGGAGCGCTCCCGCCGCTGGTTGTGAGGCGATCTCCGTGACCAGCTCCGAGCGACTGACCGCCCTC